>VTTJ01000014.1 GCA_008364785.1 Bacillus sp. BGMRC 2118
GCCAGGATCAAACTCTCCAATAAAGTGTTTGATTGCTCATTCTTGCTGGCTATCTATATAATAGATAGTTTTAAATATTTTGCGTTGGTTAAACCAACACGCTTGACGTTTTGTTTAGTTTTCAAAGAACTCTTTGTCGCATTTAAGCGACTTGATTAATTTATCATATATTGCGATATGTTGTCAACATCTTTTTTCAATTGGTTTCGAATGAAGTAGAAGCGACGTTTAATAATATATCACGGTATTTTATTAAATGCAACCCTGTTATTTAAGAAAATAGTTAACAATATAAACTTCAATATAAATAAAAGTTAATTACATCTAATCGTTCAGATAGATAGTCTATTTATAGTTACGCACAGGCTTATTCTTTGTTCTCATATATTTTGTACATTCAGTAGGAGATGCTACTCTCTTAAAAAGGCGAAACAAAATTTGATACCTTTCCTCCATTGCTCTTTTTACAACGTGATCAATCCTTGAATCTTGTAAATCATGAAGAATCTCATCCATTTCTCTTTTTAACATATATTCTAATTCTTTTAATTCTTTTTGATTTACTAAAAACCCTATCATGATGTCACCCTCTTAATTAATTTAGTCTAGTTATTACCAAAAACATGGTTTTTATGAAATTTTTTCTTATTTACTTCAGTTTTTGCTCATAAAACATACAAGCCTGCATACATATTTCACAAGAGACTAGTCCTAGGAGGATGGGTATGAACTTTTTCTTTATACTTAACGGAAAACGTATTAAACATTCAATGATCATTATTATCGCAGCGTTTTTCACTGCAGGAATTCTATTTATTGAAGGAACACTTACTGAACCTGTTTTTTCAACAAAGGATGGACCGAGAGCAATATATAAAGGCGAGGGTAAAGATAAAAAAATCGCTTTAACCTTTGATATTAGCTGGGGAGATGAGAATGCTATTCCCATTTTAGATGCCCTTAAAACAAACAATATTAAAGGATCAACCTTTTTTCTCTCTGCTTCTTGGGCAGAACGCCATCCTGATATAGTAAAGCGAATTATTGACGATGGGCATGAAGTTGGAAGTATGGGATATCAATGGAAGGATTATACGTCCATGGAGGAACCAAAAATTAAACAGGATATTTTAAAAGCTCAAGAAGTGTTTACAACTCTAGGAGTAAAGGAAGTTGAACTATTACGTCCACCAACAGGTAATTTTGATGAGAGGGTCTTAAAAATTGCCGATAAGATTGGCTATACTGTAGTACATTGGAGTATCAATTCAGAAGATTGGACCAATCCTGGCACTGAAAAGATCGTTAAAAATGTAGATAGTATGAAAGCTGGAGATATCGTTTTACTCCATGCTTCTGATTCTGCAAAACAAACAGTAAAGGCAATTCCTCAAATTTCAAAAATCATTAGTAAAAAAGGATATAAAAATTATTCAGTTTCTGAGTTGATTGCAAATACTGACGCCAAAACGAAAGAAGCTAAATAAAAGCCGGTATCGCATAATATGTTTTCTTTTGAATGAGACAATTGCAAGTTCCAGTTCAAAATTTTTCAAACCTGCATTGTTCATTAGTGATGATCTTATTGGCTAATGACAAAAATGTATACGAAAGCAGCCGTACGAAAAAAACTAAATAAAAGTAAAAAGCTGACAAGTTTTTCTTGTCAGCTTTTTTGAATTAGACGGTGTAAAAGTAATAATTGGTATGCATTACAGATTAATACCGGGAAAAGCATTAAATATAACCAACTTTCTTCGTTTGCCCGAAGTGCTGGCACCCACTCTACCGATGTCACAACAATCATGAAAAACAATGCAGGAATAAATGCTTGTTGATTTGTTTCTTTACTTTTAATATAGGCTACAACAAGGCTAAATAGTAAGATAAAGACTGGGAATGCAAAATAAGATAATATCCCGTCTCCAGTTTCTGCAAACCATTGATAACGGAAATACACCAGATCAAATAATACAAATGCAATTAGTAAGATTTGAACTGACTTCCATAATCCTTTGAAAATTCCTAATCCAAAACGATGGACAGTTAAATAGGCAAAGAACCCCATTTGGCTTATGACACTAAATATAAATCCAACCCCTAATAACCACAGGGATACGGACAAAATCTCGCTCATATTAAATTCCAGAAAAAACATTTTGTATTCTGACCACTTTATTAAAAATCCTATAAGAACAGTACTGAGCCCTCCAACTAATAGCGTTGACAAGAAGAGCTTCACCAAATTGCGGCTTTTCACGAAAGTTTCCTCCTAACAGTTAATCCACTCTGATTTTACCAACCACCTCTAGAAAAAGCCAGTAATTCTATTTCACCATGAATAATTTACTTAAAAAAAATCATATTAAGGATAGGAGAAAGTTAGAAAGGAGAATTATGCTATGATGGGCATGTCTAAATGGCTTCTTCTTTTCGTAAGCTTAACCCTCCTTGTATCCTGTGGGACATCAGGAACACAAAGCAGCGGAGAAGTGGATTACGAGGAAACGAAAAAGATGGTTGTAGATATTTTAAAAACGGATGAAGGCAAAAAGGCACTTCAGGAAGTAATGGCTGATGATAAAATGAAGCAATCACTTGTCATGGACCAAGGTGTTGTGACAAATACCATCCAAACAACTCTCACTTCAGAACAAGGCTCTAACTTCTGGACAAAAACGTTTGAAGATCCTAAGTTCTCTGAAACATTTGCAAAGAGTATGCAAACAGAGCACGAAAAGTTAATAAAAGGACTAATGAAAGACCCTGAATATCAAAAGTTAATGATGGAGCTAATGAAAAATCCTGAGGTAGAAGAGCAGATGCTTAATGTATTGAAAAGCACAGAATATCGGGCTCACCTTCAACAGGTAATCACCGAAACATTCGAGAGTCCACTTTTCAAAGCCAAATTACTTGATGTTTTAACAAAGGCTGCTGAAAAGATGTCACAAACGGGTGGAGATAAACAAGAAGGTGGAGGAAAAGAAGCCGCTGATAGTGCATAAAAAAGCGCCCATGTATTTGGGCGCTTTTCCTTATGCTAATTCAGTTATGTTCTTTGCAATATCTAGATAAATCTTCCCGAGCCTATGGTCTTCTGCGTATATAGATGGAGCAAAGTCTTCTTCATTCCAATCTGGCTGCTGAAGAGGAAGCTGTCCTATAACTTTTGTTTGAAGTTCGTCGGCAAGCTTTTGACCTCCGCCTTTACCGAAAACATATTCCTTTTCTCCAGTGACTTTACTCTCAAAATAGGACATATTTTCAATAACACCTAGAATTTCGTGTTCTGTACGTAAGGCCATTGCTCCCGCTCTTGCCGCAACAAATGCTGCGGTTGGATGAGGTGTTGTAACGATAATTTCCTTACAAACCGGCAACATTGTGTGAATATCAAGTGCCACGTCACCTGTTCCTGGTGGCAAATCTAGTAATAAATAATCTAAATCGCCCCACTCGATGTCATTAAAGAAATTATGAAGCATTTTCCCTAGCATTGGACCTCTCCAAATAACAGGTGCATTATCTTCGACAAAAAAGCCCATTGAAATTACTTTTACGCCGAACCTTTCAACCGGGATAATCTTTTCTCCTCTGACAACAGGTCGTTTCGTAATTCCCATCATATCAGGAACACTAAATCCGTAAATATCTGCATCAATGATTCCAACCTTTTTCCCTAAACGAGCAAGGGCAACGGCTAGATTTACAGATACAGTTGATTTCCCTACTCCACCTTTACCACTTGCAATTGCAATAAACGTAGTTTCGTTACCTGGTGATAGTAATCCTTGGTCTGTGCTGCCTTCATTTGATGCAAATTGCGCTAATACATCTTGTGGGAGATCAGTGAAGCGAATCCCTACTGTTTCCGCGCCTGCTTCTTTAAGTGCTTGCACAATGGCAGACTGTAACGTCATTTGCTCTGCTGTACCAGTTTTTGCAATAGCCACCTTTACTGAAACATGCTTTTTCTCTTCTTTTACGGAAATCTCGAGGACTGCATTGGTTTCTTCTAATGTCTTATGTAAAAACGGATCAACCATTTTTGATAGTATCGATCTTACTCGTTCTTCTGTTAACATGTATGACACCCCTAGTGAATTCGTTTTCATCGTTAGTATACCATAATTATTTTAATATATCTGTTTTCTCATACTTTGCTTAGAAAAACATTGCCTCATAAAAAAAACCCTTCAACTAGTTTGAAGGATCAGGTTCATTTGAGTAATAACGCAAAATACCTTTATAAATGGAAGCTGCCATTTGCTCCTGATAGCTTTCCTTCTGAAGAAGTTTCCTTTCAGTTGGATTTGATAAGAAGCCTACCTCAACAAGAGCACCTGGCACTTGTGCTTTCTTTAATAAATAAATACCACTTATAGGCTTTGCTATACGGCTTGTATTTTCTAAGTTTCTTGTTACCTCAGTTTGGATAAAAGTTGCTAAACGCTTATTCTCTTCCAATGATCCATAATAAAAAGTTTGTGCCCCGCTCCACCTTTCAGAAGGAATTGCATTTAAATGTAACGTAAGAAAGGCACTTGCATTAGATTCATTAATAAACTTCACCCGATTTCGCAAGTCCTCAATTTTTCTATTTCTTATCCCTTTTGTATCCTGACTTGCTAGATCATCACTATTTTCACGTGTCATAAGCACAATCGCTCCCTGCTCCTGCAGATAGTCCTTCAGCTTTAATGAGATGTTCAGAGCAATATCCCTTTCAAATACATCATCACCATATGCTGCACCACCATCCGGCCCACCATGACCAGGGTCAATCACAATAACTTCTCCACTTAGAGGGAGATTCCATGATTTCCATGAATCATTACTTACAAATTGATATTGAATAATGAGTATTAGTGCAAAAATCCCTACCCCTATACCTATAAATTTTACTTTTCCCCTCACCATCACTTTCTCCCTCCTGTATTACCTAATACAATATATGGGACAAGTGAAGAAAATATGAGTTTAGAAGAGGTATTATTCAATGTTTAATGCTTTAAATGTTAGTTAATAGTAAGATTACTTGATGACAACTCTTCCCCAAACTCATTTATGAATAGTGAGAGGTTAATGAAGGCGTAGTTTATGTCTCATGACAGCTTTATCAAACCCTTCACAGATCCACTTTGAAACAAACTGCTCACAAGCATAATACAGAGATTCACTGATAAAGTCGTTATCCCCCATGTTTCCCCAATATTGAAGGTACTCATATAACGTATCAATTAAGTATTTCTCTTCATAGTAACAACGCATTCTAATGCTTTCAAATGATTCACCATAATGTCCAACTCGCCCAAAGCTTGCACCCAAAAGATATGCCTCTATTGCCACGTCCACTCCTCCATCCTCAACAGCTTTAGAAAACAAAGAACCTTTTAAGAATGGTTGAAAAGATAGGTTTACTTCTTTTATTAATTTATCTAATGAAAGTTCTTTCAGCACTTTACGCTCAAATTTCACTTGTTTCTCTTTTCTTTTTTCCTTGAAATTTAAAATAACTGTCGCCATTGTCATTCCTCCCTTAACTTATTCGTTATACTTATGATGCACGAAATCGTAAAAGGGTTGAATGGCAAATTTATCACATGATACCAAGTGAATTTTTAATAATATAAGGCTGTTTTTGTATGATTGCTACTTTTGAGTAAAATTTCAAGAAGCCGGATTTTTACCTTAATATCTAGATAATACTATGAATAAAGGGAGTTGCTCTTTTCTAACCCAAACTCAAGTTGCTTCTAAAACGGGTTGTATACTCAGAATTATTGTACTAAAAAGCAGCAAAGTTTAGGTAAAGAGCCTAATATGGAAACTGCCCCAGAGGTTTGATTTGTAGATCTAACTTTTGGGTGCAGTACCAATAAAGAAACATGATTAAAAGTAAAAAAGCCCCTTAAGGGCATTAGTTCTTCACATTTTGGTATACGTCCTCTTTTGAATGAAATCCGTCTGCTATAATGGTATCGTTAATGTTTGATATATCAACTCGAATTGGTAAAAGTAATACAGACGGCACTTCAATTTTTCCATTATTCATTGTTCGTGTCGTCTTAATTTCCTCCCCTTTAGCCAGCTTAACAGCCAGACTTGCCGCTTCTCTAGACAATGCTTCAATCGGCTTGTATACAGTCATGGTTTGAGTCCCCTCAACGATTCTTTGCGCGGCGGCCAGGTCCGCATCTTGTCCTGCAACAGGAACTTTCCCAAGTAAACCTTCTTTATCAAGTGCTCTAATTACTCCACCTGCTGTAGCATCATTCGCTGCAATTACAGCATCAATTTGGTTATGATTTGCTTTTAATGCAGCAAGCATATTCTCATACGCATTAAATGGTGTCCAATCCTTCGTCCATTGGTCGTATACTACAGAAATATCACCCTTATCTATCAATGGTTGAAGTACATTAAATACACCTTTTTTAAATAGATGTGCATTATAATCTGTTTCAGCCCCACCAATGTATACATATTTCCCTTTGGGAACTAGATCTGTTATAGCTTCTGCTTGTAGCTCCCCGACCTTTTCATTATCAAAGGAAACATACAAGTCAATATTTGCATTTTTAACTAATCGATCATAAGCAATCACTTTAATTCCTGCTAAATGGGCTTTGCTAACAATTGCAGCAGTCGCTTCTGCATTATGAGGAACGATTACAAGTAGGTCTACTCCTTGATTAATAAGTGTCTCAGCTTGAGCAATTTGTACTGCATCATCCCCTTTAGCAGCTAATATCTCTACTTCCGCTCCCAGTGCTTCTATTGATTTTTTAAACAAATCTCTATCTTTTATCCATCTTTCTTCAAGTAATGTATCCATGGAGAACCCGATTTTTATGATTTCATCTCTATTATCTACTGTCTTATTTTTTGGACTTATACTTTCTGTCGATTTTAATTTGCTTTCACAACCTATTAGGAGAAAGGACAAACCTAAAGCCAGTATTACCCCTATTATTGTTCTCATTTTCGTTTTAGTTCACCTTCTCATCGATTACATTACTTAAAAGTGATTTTCTATATTCCATTGGAGAGGACCCTACCATTTTTTTAAATACTCTACTAAAGTAGTTCGGTTCATGATATCCTACTTCAAATGTGATTTCCTTTATACTTTTGTCTGTATCAGTCATTAACTTTTTAGCTTGTTCTATGCGACACTCAGTTAGAAAATCGATATAATTAATTCCAAGTTTTTCTTTAAACAGTTTACTTATATAAATAGGACTGAGACCTACATTTTCCCCTAGTATCTCAAGTGAAATGTCCCGATGGGAATTTTCAATAATATATTTCTTTATTGTATTAATGGTATCTGCCTCATAATTAATTCGATGACTACTATATACTTCCTTCAGTCTTGATAGTAATAAATTTGTCTCACTCCTCAATTCTCTTCCATTTTTAACATGAAAGGAGAATAACGGAGTTTCAACTTCTATACCCAACTCACTAATAATACGAGAAGCCTCCCATAATAATTCCAGAACCCGTTGTTGAATTTCTAAAAGGGGAATCTCTGTATTTTCATAATTCTGTATAAGATTCATGATATAGAGGGAAACGTCTGACCAATTCCCTAAACGAATATGATCATACAATTCCCTTTGCTTTGCTTTATACACTTCTGCCATATATGAAGGAGATACATCTTGATAAAATCTATATTTTGAAGGAGCTGCTGGATCTGTCGTTACATATAATGACTCTTGATAGGATTGTCTAATACCATTCATAGATGAGCAAACATTCCCGATTCCAATGAACCACTTACCCTCTCCCTCTTCCTTTGCAATTGAAAGGATTTCATTAACCAGGCTAATTGCTTGTGACCGAAATGATTTTTCACTATCACGGAATACGATAATCGGCAACTGCCTGCCATACAATGCTCCTACCCATCCACGCCTTGTCATTCGAACTTTTTCCTTTATTAAGGAATAGTACTTTTCTGATCCTGGCGGTAATAAAACAACCATCACAAACTTTTCCTCGTTCGTTTCACTGCCTAGCATCTCGACTAGCATATCTAAATGAACATCATGTACATGATCAAATAATAACTGTGTGACGATATCTGTTTCAACTAGTGGTAGAGTCTTTTGTAATGCTTCACGTTGTATTTTCTCTCTGGCCAATACATGTTTTTCTTCCTCACATTGAGTCAGAACTTTTGCAACCGTTGTAACGATTTCATTTGCCTTGCTAGGTTTTAATAAGAAATCCTTTACTCCAAGCTTAATAGCTTGTCTAGCATAATCAAAAGAGTCATATGCGGTAACCATTACAAATTTAATATGGGGGTGAGTTGTACTGATTCGTTCAATGGTTTCAAGCCCATTCATTCCGGGCATCTTAATATCCATTAGTATTAAATCAGGATGAAACTTCTCCACTATCTCAAGCGCATGAACTCCATTCTTCGCCTGTTCAATCTTTAATTTTGGAAATGCCCTCTGTAAAATGACATTAAGTCCTTCCCGCTCAATCTGTTCATCATCTACTATCAAGAGCTTCATCATCATGTGAATTTCCCCTTGTTTTAGGTATTTTTAATGTGACTTTTGTCCCTTTTCCAACACTGCTCTCAATGTCTATTACGTTTTGTATACCATAGTAAATTCGGACTCTCTTTACGACATTACTAAATCCAATTCCAATATCTTCATTCTCATGATCGTAAGCAGTTTCATCTAACATGTGCTTTATTGTCTGATCGGTTATTCCATCTCCGTCATCTTCTACCTCGATTAATACTTGTTCATTGTCATCTTTAATTCGAAACCATATTGACCCACCTTCTTCTTTTGGCTCAATTGCATGAATGACCGCATTCTCGACAATAGGCTGCATGGTCAAACTAGGAATTAAATAATCTAGACATGTATCATCTACTTCCATATGGAAATGTAGACGGTCTGTAAATCTAGCCTTTTGAATTTCCATATACTTTTGAATGACAGCTACCTCATCACTAATTGTGACCGATCGATTAATTCGTTTTAGGTTGTAGCGCAGTAGATCAGCTACACTAACAAGCAAGTCACTCATTTCTTCAGAACCTTCTAGATAAGCCTTTTTGGAAAGAGTATTTAATGTATTAAATAAAAAGTGAGGGTTAATTTGATTTTGTAAGGTGCGTAATTGGCTTTCCTTTAACATCAATTTATTTTGTTGCAATTCACTTTCAATGTCCGCTTTTTCTTTAATTTCTGAAATGAGAGTAATAATGTTCCTGCGCATCCGGTCAAATGTTTTTGCAAGAAATGCAATTTCATCATTTGAAGAAACATCTATTTGAACATCAAAATTCCCTTTTGAGAGATCGTTTGCAGCTTTGGTTAACTTTGACACGGGTCTTGTAATACTTAACGAAAACCAATAGGTTACAATTAATAGCATTAATGTAATAAAGAGCATCACAAAGATTCCAAGTTTCTTTATTTCAACTGACTGCTCAATAAAGCCACGATAAAAACGATCATATGTTTTAATCTCTTTATCTAACAACGTAAGAGACATTTCAGAAATATACGTCGAAATTCTAGTTGCTTCTGAAAATTCTCTTGATGATGCTTCTGTTTCATTTTCTGAATGGAATAGAAGTGCTCGCTCTGTTGTCTCGATTAAACTATCTATCAGGTTAATATAATTGGTTAATGAGAAGTCATTTTCTTCATTACGTAATGCATATACCTTATGTTTAGAGGAGCGTATGGTCTCTTTACTGCTAATTAATAACTCTAAATTTGATGATGAAGGCAAAATTAAGTAATTATTAAGGTCCATCACAAGCTGTTGACTCGAAACTGTCACTTCATTTAATTGTAGGTAGCGTTGAAGAATTTCATTATACTGATTTTGTGTTTTTTGATTATAATACGTTAATGTGACCCATATAACAGCCATAATCAATAATACAACTGAAGTGAGAAACCAAATTTTCTTCTGAATTGTATTCATTACCGATTCATCGCCTTCAATATTCTTATTTCTGTAAGGTAACCATTCATATCTAAAGGCACCGTTTCACCTTTTAACCATTTCATCGTCAAACTGACACTAAGCTTCCCCATTTTCTCAGGTGATTGTTCAATCATTCCGTCTAGTTTCCCTTGTCTAAGCAGCGAAATGGATTCTGGTCCATCATCAAATGAATAAATAAAATATGGCTCAATTTGAGAACGCTTACTTATTTCTTGGATCATAGCCCCCGAGTTATTTGCATTTATCGCAATGAATGCACTCGCATCTGGCGATTGATTCAACATGTCTCTTGTTGTTACAATTACTTGTTCACGTGTATCTTCTGTTTCTGCATAAACCATTTTGAGTTTTGGATATTTCATTAAGATTTCCCGAATACCGTTTAAACGTTGTTCTTGGTAATATTCTTGATTACGGTCGCCTAATAAAACAACTTTACCTTCTTCCCCCATATCAGAAACCAACTGCTGGGCAATCATCTTGCCTGCTAAATATTGATCAGAACCTACATATGTCCTTCTTAAACTTTTCTCTATTGGCACATCATTGGCCACGGTAATAATCGGAATTCCATAAAACGCTGCTTTCACTTTTGTTAGATTGATGAATTCATCTGTATCTGATCCTTGTACGATAATACCGTCTACTTTTGAGTGAATGGCAATATCTATTTTCTTTAAAAATTCCTCTTGGTTCTTACCATAACTTCCCCACACCTCAAAACTAATTCCTTCTTTCTCAGCCTGCTTACGTGCGCCTAATGATACAAGATCCCAAAAAGGTGTTTCCAACTCTTGAGTAATTAATACTAAGCGGTATTGGTTCTCTCTTTCACTTAGCATTTGTGGTAATTCCCATTCTGGATTGAATACCTTCTCAGCTGATACTACAGTAAAATAGCAAATCACTAGAAATGAGACAGCTAAAAGTAAAATGCCTAATCTTCGCAAAAGATAGTTCCCCTTTTTAAGTTGTTTTCCATATTGACGTTCAAACCAAAATTAGTAGTGAATAAGATTCACTTGCCCAGGATTGTAAAGTACATTACTAGCAAACATAAGTCACTAATATACGGTTATTTGTGGCATACGTCATATCATTTTCATCATATCATCAATAAGGAATTGTTCAATACTCTTCCAATTAAAAAAGAATGAGAGACCTATTGCGTCACTCACTCTTTTGTACTAGTATCTCTCGATGATGCTAGCCTCTCTTTTTTCTAGTCATAACATCAAAGATTACCGCACCTGCAAGAACTCCACCGCGAATCATATATTGATAGGATATACCAACACCTAGTAAGTTCATCCCACTTGATAAAGATGCCATTACGATTGCACCGATAATTGCCCCAGTCACTTTACCAACTCCGCCTGCAGATGATACCCCTCCGACGTAAGCTGCTGCAATTGCATCAAGTTCAAATAATGTACCTGCCGTTGTTGTTGCAGACTGTAGACGCGCAGTGAAAAGGATACCAGATAGTGCGGATAACATACCCATTGACCCAAATACAATGTACGTAATCTTCTTTACATTAATACCACTTAAATGTGCAGCTTCAGGATTACTTCCCACTGCATAGATGTGCCTTCCTAGTACAGTTTTAGTAGTAAGGAAATGATAGATAACAACCACTAATACCATGATGACAACTGTCCATGAAAACCCATTATATCCTGCTAAAATCCAAGTAATATACGCTATAATAGCGGAAACAAATATGAGCTTTGATACAAATATCCCCTTTGATACCACGTCAAATTGGTATTTGACTTTTTTCCTTCGATTTGAGATTTCACTAAATATATAAAGTACAATACAAACTGCTCCAACAAGCAGCGATAATAAGTGTAAGCCATTTACTTGCACGAACGATGGAATGAATCCATTTCCTATTGCATTAAAATGTTCATCTTTAATGATGATTGTTCCTGTTTTTTCTGTGACTTGTAATAATGCACCTCTGAAAATCAACATTCCCGCTAATGTTGCAACAAATGAAGGAATACCAATTTGAGCTACTAATACGCCATTAAACATTCCAATTACTATACCTAATACAAGAATAATTGGGATTGTTAAGTAAAAAGGGACACCCATTCCTGTAAGAAGTATAGCTGCAATTGCTCCTAAAAATCCTGCAGCAAATCCTACAGATAAATCGATGTGCCGAATGACAATTACTAATGTCATACCTACTGCCAATACAGCAATGTATCCGGTAGAATCTAGTAGATTACTGATGTTACGTGATGACATAAAAAGGCCATTTGTCATAATCGTAAATGTTAGCATAATAACAACTAGAGCAATGTACATCCCATATTCACGGATATTGACTTTGAATAAAGACTTCGCTTCATGAAAAAAATTCATAGATTCCAACCTCCTATTGCGTAGCAAGCTGCATAATATTTTCTTGATTTGCCTCTCCTACCGGTAACTCACCTTTAATTTCTCCTTCGGCCATTACGTAAATCCGGTCACTCATACCCAGCACTTCTCCAAGCTCTGAGGAAATCATAATAATGCTTAGCCCTTCGCTAATTAACTCATTCATAATTGTGTAAATTTCAAATTTAGCTCCTACGTCAATACCACGAGTTGGTTCATCTAATATTAGTAACTTTGGTCCAACAAACATCCACTTTCCTAGTGATACCTTTTGTTGATTCCCTCCACTCAAATTACCTACGTATTGCTCTAACGATGGAGCTTTAATATTCAACGATGATTTATACTCATTCGCAATTTTCACTTCTTCATTTTCATTGATGACGCCATTTTGAGAAATTCCTTTTAAATTTGCAGTCGTAATATTACTTTTAATATCCTGTATTAAAAATAAACCATTTCCTTTACGGTCTTCTGTTACATAAGCAATACCTGCTTTAATTGCTTCACTCGGATGTCTAAACCGTTTGTTCAATCCATCCATCATCAGTTCACCTTGAAGCTTATATGATTTTGTATTTCCAAATATGCTTAATGCAAGCTCTGTTCTTCCGGATCCCATTAATCCTGCTATACCTACAATTTCACCTTTCTTTACATGAAGGTTAGCATTCTTTACAACGTGACGACCTAATTCTGCATCGTACGCAGACCAGTTCTTTAATTCTAATATTGAATCTCCAAAATTTTTGTTTTCTCTTTTCGGATATATATCATCAATTTCACGCCCAACCATGTTCTTAATGATATTTGTTTCTGTAATTTCACCTTTTGTAGATTCTAGTGTACAAATTGTTTGTCCATCACGTAATACCGTTGCCTTATCAGCAATCGATATAACCTCTTTTAACTTATGAGAAATCATAATACACGTAATTCCTTGGTTCTTTAGTTCTTTCAATAATTCAAGCAAATTCTCACTATCATCTTCGTTTAATGCTGCCGTTGGTTCATCCAGTATGAGCAACTGCACTTCTTTACTTAATGCCTTTGCAATCTCAACTAATTGCTGTTTTCCTACACCTAGATCTTTAACAAGTACTTCTGGATTAACATTGAGCTTTACCTTTTGAAGCATATCTTTTGCTTGCACAATTGTCTGATTCCAATCGATAAATGCTCCATGCTTTACTTCGTTTCCTGCATAAATATTTTCATAGACAGTTAAATCAGGAAATAACGCAAGCTCTTGATATATGATAGCAATTCCCGCTCTGACACTATCACTAATTTTATTGAACTGCTGCACTTTTCCATTAAACACAATATCTCCTTGATATGTTCCATATGGATACACACCACTTAACACTTTCATAAGTGTTGATTTCCCCGCACCATTTTCTCCAATTAAGCAGTGGATCTCACCTTTTTGTACTTTGAAATTGACATTTGAGAGTGCTTTTACTCCAACAAACTCCTTAGATATATCTTTCATTTCCAAAATGTACTCACTCATCCTCGGCCCCCCTTGCTGCAATAAAGTGTATCAATTAGGAAATAGTGATAGAATCATCTATCACTATTTCATTAACTATTAATTTTTATAAACCTGTAAACTCATCTGCTTTGTAGTATTTAGAATCAATTAGTTCCTTTTGAACATTTTCTTTGTCTACTACAATAACATCTGTTTGTTTTGCTTTTACATCAACTTTACCGTTATCATATGAACCTGTTGTCTCAGGTGTCTTACCATCTAGGACATCAACTGCCATACCCATCGCATCTGTAACGAGTGTACGTACATCTTTAAACACTGTCATTGACTGTTTACTATCAAGAATATATTGAATGGATGCTTTTTCAGCATCTTGCCCTGTTACTGAGAAGTTTGTAATCGCATTGTCCGATGCAAATACGTCAGCAATTGAGCGTGCCGTTCCATCGTTTGGTGCAAGTACTGCTACATCACCCTTCATGTCAGAAGATACGGCAGTTAAGTGAGTTTGTGCTTTATTTTTTGCTTCATTTGGATCCCAGTTTGTTGTTACTTGCCCAATAATTTTGCTTAACTGATCGCGTGATAATTCAGCAGTATCTTTTAGGCCTTCAGCTTCACTTGAGTTTGCAATTTTAAATGTACCGTCAGCAATTTTAGGCTGTAATACTTTCCAAGCACCTTCGAAGAATAAGAATGCATTATTATCAGAAGCTGCCCCAGCATATAAATATAGTGGTACGTTCTTTCCATTTGCATGATCAATTAAGTATTGTGCTTGTGCTGCACCTACAGCTAGGCTATCAAATGTTACATAGTAATCAACTGCATCAGTATTTGTAATTAATCGGTCATACGAAATTACAGTGATTCCTTCTTTCTTAGCTGCTTCTACAGAAGCTGCAGCTGCGTCCCCATCGTGAGGACAAATGATAAGTACATCAATTCCTTTATTAATTAATGTTTCAACATTTTCTTTCTCTTTAGCTGATGAACCTTGACTGAATAAAATTTCAGTTGTGTAATCAGTTCCTGAGAGAGCCTCTTTAAAACGTTCCTCATCCTGTACCCACCTTGGCTCATCTTTAGTCGGTAACACAATTCCAACACTTACTTCACCACCTGTATTACATCCTGCAAAGAATACGGTGATCATCATTGCCATTAACATTAATGAAAGTACTTTCCACGTTTTTTTCATGCTTATCCCCCTTAAAAAGTAGTAAATTATTACATACTTAATTTTAGTCTGAGATGATACATTACTGAAAGCGCTATCATTAGCACGTTTTAAATATCACCTATACTTTTTTAACATTTAGGATATAAAAAAACTCCCAACCAATTGGTTGAGAGTTTTTTGTAGCGTAGAATATTAACGCTTTGAGAACTGAGGCGCACGACGAGCACCTTTAAGACCGTATTTCTTACGTTCTTTCATACGTGCATCACGAGTTAAGAATCCAGCGCGCTTTAATGTTGGACGGAATTCTGGATCTACTAATAGTAGCGCACGAGCGATACCATGACGGATTGCTCCAGCTTGACCAGTATAACCGCCACCTTTTACACTTACAAGAACATCATAACTACCTAAAGTTTCAGTAGCTACTAGAGGTTGCTTAACAACTTCTCTTAGTGCTGGTAGTGGTAAATAGTTTTCAAATTCACGTTCATTAATTACTACACGTCCGTTACCAGGAACTAAACGTACACGAGCTACGGAGCTCTTACGACGTCCAGTACCGTAATATTGTACCTGTGCCAATAGAAAAACCTCCTCTTATTATCCGCGAAGTTCGTAAACTTCTGGCTTTTGTGCTTGGTGTGGATGTTCGCTTCCAACTACAACGTGAAGCTTCTTACCCATTTGACGTCCTAATGGACCTTTTGGTAGCATACCTTTAATTGCAAGCTCTAACATTTGAACTGGGTAGTTTGTACGCATTTCAAGTGCAGTTCTTTGCTTTAATCCGCCTGGGTGCATGCTGTGACGGTAGTAAATTTTATCAGTTAATTTCTTACCTGTTAATTCAATCTTCTCAGCATTGATGATGATTACATGATCACCAGTGTCAATATGTGGTGTATAAGTTGGCTTATGCTTACCACGTAGAATAGATGCTACTTCTGTAGATAGACGACCTAAAGTCTTACCTTCAGCGTCTACTACGTACCATTTACGTTCAACTTCACTTGGCTTTGCCATATAAGTAGTACGCATGCTTTTCCCTCCTAGTAAATAAAAAAGTCTTTTTTTAAGATTTTAAATCTATTTTTATTTCATCACAGATAAGTTCCGGGGCTTATTTGTGGGGTTTAAAAATAGTACCATACGTTATAATATATCTTGTGAGTCACAATGTCAAGGGGATGTTACACCAGGATTAGTTGTCATAATAAACTTTCCATAAATATAAACCTGTTCCAGGTACTGTTTTTCCTGCTTTTTGACGATTTTTTGCCTCTAGAATTTCCAATATTTCTATAGGTTTTTTTATACCTTGACCTACCTCTAACAATGTTCCGACCAAGATTCTAATCATGTTATATAAAAAACCGTTTCCTACAAAACGGAATAGTAATTCTCCATCTCTATCTTCAGAAAACTCAATTTCGTAAATCGTTCGAACTTTATCCTCTACTTCTGTTTTTGCAGAGCAAAAAGAAGTAAAATCATGTGTTCCAACTAAATATTTTATTGCTTCTTTAATAGAGACATAATCCAGTGCATATGGAAAATGATAGACGTAATTTCTTGTAAACACATTTCGATCTTGGTTTGTTTCAATCTTATAACGATATTCCTTTCGCAGTACACCAAATCTAGCGTGAAAGTCATTTGATACAACTTGTGAATGGTGAATGGAGATATCATTAGGTAGTAATGAATTTAGAGCAATCTTCCACTTATTTGCCGGAATCATAAAAGGTGAATCAAAATGTATAACTTGTCCGACTGCATGAACTCCTGCATCTGTTCTTCCTGAAGCATAAACTTTTATATCATTTCCTTTATGCATAGTCTTCAAGGCACCTTCAATCTCAGATTGAACAGTACGCCTATTAGGCTGTATCTGGTACCCAAAGAAATCCGATCCATCATATGAAACAATCATTTTTATCCTTTGCATACAATCACCTTTTAAGAACGAATAACAATCAGTATAGCTGTTAGCGCAAAAATGCTGATTAAAAACATGGAGTCTGTTGTCTTCCAGTTTAATTCTCTAAATTTTGTCCGACCTTCGCCGCCTCGGTATCCTCTAGCTTCCATAGCGTTAGCAAGTTCCTCTGCGCGACGGAAAGAGTTGATAAAAAGTGGAACTAATAAAGGAACAATAGCTTTCAGACGTTCTCGAATGGGACCTCCGGAAAAGTCAACTCCACGTGCAATTTGAGCCTTCATGATCTTATCCGTTTCCTGCATTAATGTAGGAATAAAACGAAGTGAGATTGACATCATTAAGGCTAATTCATGGACTGGCAACCCAAGCCGTTTAAAAGGCTGTAATAAGCTTTCCATACCATCTGTCACTTCAATGGGGGTTGTAGTTAAAGTTAATAATGATGTCATCATAATAAGCAATAAAAACCGAACAGAAATAAAGATCCCTTGTCTGAGTCCACCTTCATATACCGTAAAAAGACGGGCATCCAATAGAAGTTCGCCTTCCTTTGTCATAAGAATATGCAGGATAAACGTAAATAAAATAATCCATAGAATAGGTTTTAATCCTTTTAAAATGTAGGAAAACGGTACTTTTGTTAGTAGTGATATGACTATCGTATAAACAGCAAGCAATCCATAGCTCTCTACATTGTTACCAAGAAAAACAACCATAACAAAAATAAAGATAAGCAACAGTTTGGCTCTAGGATCCATGTTGTGAACGATTGAATTTTTGGGAATGTATTTACCAATGAGAACATTATCCATTAAACTCATACTTTCCCCTCCTTTACAAGGAATTGATAAATAGATTCAACCATGTTATCAATTGTAAGGAAAGTACCGTCAATTTTTTTGCCGGAAAGTTTTTCTAACTTTTCTTTAAAACGATATGTTTCTGGAATATCTAAGCCTACGGATTGCAGAACTTCACCTTGAGAGAATATCTCATCTGGTGTGCCCTTTAGTAATACCTTCCCTTTATCCATGACAACGATTTGATCAGCATAACAGGCAGCATCCTCCATACTATGTGTGACCAATATAGTCGTTATCTCCCTTTTCTCATGTAAAGATGCAAACATATTCATAATTTCTTTCCGTCCACGAGGGTCAAGGCCAGCAGTAGGCTCATCTAATATAATGATATCTGGTTCCATTGCTAATACACCGGCAATAGCCACTCTTCTCATCTGACCACCGCTAAGTTCAAATGGTGAGCGTTGTAAGAGCTCTTCAGGTAATCCTACTAATAAAAGAGACTCTTTTGCCTTTTGCTTTGCTTCATCTTCAGAAACACCAAAATTCATTGGTCCAAAACAGATATCCTTTTCAACAGATTCTTCAAATAACTGATGTTCCGGGAATTGAAATACCATACCTACCTTCTTTCGAAGAGGTTTCAGATGTTTTTCTTTTCCCTTTGCTGTTATTGTAAAATCACCAATTGATACGGTACCTTCTGATGGCTTTAATAAAGCATTTAAATGCTGAATGATTGTTGATTTTCCAGATCCAGTATGACCAATAAACGCCATGAATGATCCTTTTTTAACCTCTAGATCTATTTCATGGAGGGCCAGACGTTCAAATGGTGACTTCTGCTGGTATATATGAGTTAATTTATCTACCTTTATTTCCATAACTCTTGAACCAACCCTTCCTCTGTAAGTGGTAAGTTACGAAGAGAAAGCCCCTTGTCTATTAACAGCTTATATACTTTTGTTGGGAATGGTATATCTAGTCCAATCTTCTCAAGTTCACTATCTAACTGGAAGATTTCTGATGGAGTTCCTTCTGCAAAAACCTTCCCTTTGTTTAAGACGATGATTCGATCAGCTTTAGCTGCCTCATCTAAATCATGAGTTATCGAAATTACGGTAATATGGTTATTTTTACGAAGATTGTTAACAGTTTGAATCACTTCATGTCGTCCCTTTGGATCAAGCATCGATGTTGCTTCATCTAACAGAATTATAGACGGTTCGATTGCTAGTATACTGGCAATTGCTACACGCTGCTTTTGTCCTCCTGATAAATGGTGCGGCTCTTGATCAAGAAACTGATGCATATTCACAAGTGACAAGCTATTGTCAATTCGCTTTATCATTTCCTCACGAGCGACTCCTTTATTTTCTAAACCAAAAGCCACATCATCCTTTACCGTTGTCCCAACAAATTGGTTATCCGGATTTTGAAATACCATGCCAATATGATTTCTAAAATCCCAAACAGTATCTTCTGTTAACAAAATATCATTCATTAAACGAATCTCTCCACTTGTAGGAAGCATTAGACCACTTAGTAGCTTGGCTATCGTGGATTTACCAGAACCATTATGCCCAACAATAGCTAACCATTCACCTTTCCTTACAGAAAAAGAAACGTCACGTAGTGCATATTGTTCTTGATTTGGATATTGAAAAGATAACCCATCAACCGATACTAAATTCTCCTCCATGAATTCTCCCCTCCAGGCTCATCTAATCTTATCTCTGCTCTTTTTACATTAAATAGTATAGTATGAGGTATTCCAACATTTCTATTGAAACCTCAGATATACAAGCGCCTTACTATCGGAAACATTATAACTTCCACTTAAACCATTATAAATACAAAAAAGGGCTTAGATCCAGTTACTTGAACTGTTCCGCCCTTTCAGTAGTCATGTGTATTAAATTACACCAATTCAATAATTACCATTGGTGCACCGTCACCACGACGAGGTCCAAGCTTCATGATACGAGTGTATCCACCTTGACGTTCTGCAAAACGAGGTGCGATATCACCGAATAGCTTTTGAATAGCGTCTTGGTTAGTTTCTTCATTCGCTACTTCATGACGGATGTAAGCAGCAGCTTGACGACGTGCATGAAGATCGCCACGCTTACCTAGAGTGATCATCTTTTCTACAACTGATTTTAGTTCTTTCGCTCTAGCTTCAGTTGTTTCGATGCGCTCATTAATAATTAAGTCAGTAGCTAGGTCACGAAGTAAAGCTTTACGTTGTGCACTAGTACGTCCTAGTTTTTGATATCCCATCGGAAGTTCCCTCCTTTTGTTGAAATGTTTCTGTATATCTTAACAAGAAGATGCTGAGTATAAGGCTTCTAGCAAATTATTGATTATAGATCAATTAATCATCCTTACGAAGGCCTAAACCTAATTCTTCTAGCTTATGTTTAACTTCCTCTAAAGACTTACGTCCTAGATTACGAACCTTCATCATATCTTCTTCAGTTTTATGTGCAAGTTCTTGTACTGTGTTAATGCCAGCACGTTTTAGGCAATTGTAAGAACGGACAGATAAATCTAACTCTTCAATTGTCATTTCAAGCACTTTTTCTTTTTGATCTTCTTCTTTTTCAACCATGATTTCAGCATTTTGTGCTTCATCAGTAAGACCAACGAAGATATTTAAGTGTTCTGTTAGAATTTTTGCACCAAGTGCAACTGCCTCTTTTGGTCCAATGCTTCCATCAGTCCAAACATCAAGTGTTAACTTATCAAAGTTAGACAATTGACCAACACGTGTGTTTTCTACTTGGTAAGTCACACGAGAGACAGGTGTATAAATCGAATCAATTGGAATAACACCAATAGGCTGGTCTTCTCTCTTATTTAAATCAGCTGGTGTATAGCCTCTACCACGTTTTGCAGTTAAACGCATACGAAGAGTAGCATCCTTTGCTAAAGTGGCAATGTGAAGATCAGGGTTTAAAATCTCTACATCACTATCATGAGTAATGTCCGCAGCTGTGACAATACGTTCACCCGTCACATCAATCTCAAGAGTCTTCTCATCGTCAGAATAAATCTTGAGAGCAAGCTTCTTAAGGTTCAAGATGATGGTTGTAACATCTTCTACGACACCTTCGATAGTTGAGAACTCATGCAGTACACCATCTATTTGAATAGCGGATACAGCAGCACCAGGTAGTGAGGATAAAAGAATACGACGTAGGGAGTTACCCAAAGTTGTACCATATCCACGCTCAAGTGGTTCCACGACAAATTTACCGTATTTGGCATCATCGCTGATTTCAACCGTTTCGATTTTTGGTTTTTCAATTTCGATCATTATAAACCCTCCTTCAAAACGTCGAAACCTCGGCTAGACTAATAGAGTCTAACCGAAATTCCCCATTAGGCAGTTCCCGTTTTGTATGCACAACAACTTGATCAATGTTTTCAAACATTTTTTTATACAAAATTATCGTATCATATCCCATTATTGACAGGGTTTCAAATTCTATACCAATAAAATTATACGCGACGACGTTTTGGTGGACGGCAACCATTGTGAGGTACTGGAGTAACGTCTTTGATTGCAGTTACTTCAAGACCTGCAGCTTGAAGAGCACGAATCGCAGCTTCACGTCCAGCTCCAGGGCCTTTAACTGTAACTTCAAGAGTCTTTAAACCATGTTCCATTGCAGTCTTAGCAGCTGTTTCAGCAGCCATTTGAGATGCGAATGGAGTAGATTTACGAGAACCTTTAAAGCCTAGTGCACCAGCGCTTGACCATGATAAAGCATTACCATGTGAGTCAGTAATAGTTACGATTGTGTTATTGAATGTAGAACGGATATGTGCAATACCTGTCTCGACATTCTTTTTAACACGACGCTTACGTGTATTAGTTTTACGAGCCATTCTGGTTTCCTCCTTTACTATTTCTTCTTGTTAGCTACTGTACGACGTGGACCCTTACGAGTACGCGCGTTGTTCTTAGTATTTTGACCACGAACTGGTAAGCTACGACGGTGACGAAGACCGCGGAATGCACCGATTTCAATTAGACGCTTAATGTTTAGAGAAACTTCACGACGAAGATCCCCTTCTACTTTTAAGCTATCAACTGCTTCACGGATTTTACCAAGTTCATCTTCTGTTAGATCACGAACACGAGTTTCTTCTGAAACGCCTGCCTCAGCAAGAACTCTTTGTGCTGTTGATTTTCCGATACCGAAAATATAAGTTAAGGAAATTACAACACGCTTATCACGTGGTATATCAACACCTGCAATACGTGCCATTAATTAAGCACCTCCTTCTAGATTAACCTTGTTTTTGCTTATGTTTTGGATTTTCACAAATAACCATTACTTTGCCTCTACGGCGAATAACTTTACATTTTTCGCAGATCGGCTTTACGGATGGTCTTACTTTCATCTTTTAAACCTCCTTGATATTACGGAGTGCCGGATAGTTTTTTATTTAAAGCGGTACGTTATACGACCACGGGTTAAATCATATGGCGACAATTCAACAGTTACTTTATCACCAGGTAAGATACGAATGAAGTGCATACGAATTTTACCTGATACGTGAGCTAGCACAACGTGACCATTTTCTAGCTCAACTTTAAACATTGCATTCGGTAATGTATCGATTATAGTACCTTCTACTTCAATTACATCTTCTTTTGCCATTAACAAGCTCTCCCTTCTTCAAATCAGCAACCTATCCCAAGTATACTTCTAGAATTGCAACATATACCTTTTTAGATAAGTACTTGGGTGTGATTGACTAATACTGTTCTGAACTTCCGGAGAAACGTTATCAAGTAATTCAAGATAGCTAATCACACTAGGCTTTTGTTAGAATTTCAAAACCTTCTTCTGTAACTGCAATCGTATGCTCGAAGTGAGCACATCTTTGTCCATCAACGGTTACAACAGTCCAGTCATCTTCTAACGTTCTAACATAGCGGCTACCTGCATTCACCATTGGTTCAATTGCAAGAACCATACCTGGCTTCAACCTCGGTCCTTTGTTAGGAGGTCCATAATGAGGTATTTGAGGATCTTCATGCAGTTCCTGACCAATTCCATGACCTACATATTCACGAACAACTGAGAAGTTATTAGATTCTACATAGACCTGAATTGCATGAGAGATATTCGTTAGACGAACACCAGCTTTTGCTTCTTTTAAACCTTGATAAAGTGATTCTTCAGTAACCTCTAGTAAACGCCTGTCATCATCTGATATAGTTCCTACACCGTATGTCCAAGCTGAGTCACCATGATAGCCATTATATTTTGCGCCGATATCAACACTAATGATATCTCCATCTTTCAACATACGATCTCCTGGAATTCCATGAACAAGTTCTTCATTTACAGACGCACAAATACTTCCGCGAAATCCATTATACCCTTTAAAGGAAGGAGTCGCACCATGTTTACGAATAATCCCTTCAGCAATTGCATCCAGTTCTTTAGTCGTAATACCTGGTAGTATATGCTGGCGTAACTCCTGATGAGTTATAGCCACTATTCTTCCAGCTTCACGCATGATCTCGATTTCTCTTGGGGTCTTACAAATGATCATTTGTTAAGTCCCTTTAATAAATCGTTGATGTTCACAAATACCTGGTCTATCTCTTGCTCACCATCGATTGTACGAAGATATCCTTTTTCTTGATAGAAATCAAGTAAAGGTTTCATTTGTTTTGTATTGACTTCCAGACGATTGCCAACTGTTTCAGCATTGTCATCTGCACGTTGATACAATTCTCCTCCACACTTATCACAAACTCCTTCGTTTGCTGGTGGGTTAAAGATTAAATGATATGTGGCTCCACAGTTCCTACAGATTCTACGTCCTGTAAGACGATCCAATAGTAGACTTTGATCCACATGGATGTGAAGTACATAATCTATCGTACGTTCTAAGTCAGAAAGCATGACTTCAAGTGCTTCGGCTTGAGCAACTGTGCGCGGAAAACCGTCTAAAAGGAAACCCTTTTTACAATCATCTTTGCCTAAGCGTTCACGAACAATACCTATTGTTACTTCATCTGGTACTAATTGTCCCTGATCCATAAACGATTTTGCCTTTAAGCCAAGTTCAGTACCTTCATTCATTGCAGCTCTAAACATATCACCAGTTGAAATATGTGGAATGTTATAGTTTTCTACAATTTGTTCTGCTTGAGTACCTTTACCAGCACCAGGCAAACCCATTAATATTAAATTCATTTCAAATTTACCTCCTAAATTACATGAGACAGTAGGAAGGAAAATCCTTTCACTACTGTTTCATAAATCCTTTGTAGTGTCTCTTCACAAGTTGGCTCTCTAATTGTTTCATCGTGTCAAGTGCAACACCAACAACGATTAGCAAACTAGTTCCTCCAATTTGTGCGGATTGTGGTAAATCTGCAATATTAATGAAGAATACAGGTAGGACAGAAATAAGTGCCAAGAAAAGTGAACCTACAAAAGTTAAACGATACAAGATCTTCGTAATATACTCTTGTGTGCTTCTTCCTGGGCGAATGCCTGGAATATAGCCACCTTGCTTCTTAAGGTTATCTGCCATTTGTTCAGGGTTAACTTGGACAAATGTGTAAAAATAAGAGAAGGCAATAATTAATGCAACATATACAATCATACCGATTGGTTTTGTATAATCAAATGTATTTTGAATCCATGTAGTCACATCATTAGTTCCAAAGAACGAAGCGATCGTTGGAGGAGTAATGATAAATGAAACGGCAAAGATTACTGGAATAACACCTGCAGCATTAACCTTTAAAGGAATATGTGTGGATTGTCCCCCTACAGGGCTTCTTCCAACTAATTTCTTCGCGTATTGAACAGGAATCTTACGAAGAGCTTGTTGAATGAAAATAACACCCACTACAATAGCTAAAACAGCAATCAAAATTAGTACAACTGTTACAATATTTAAGAACAATTGATCTCCTGCATCTTGTATTTGCTGTGCATAAATTTGGTTAACTGTTGTTGGAATAGCAGCAACGATACCTGCAAAAATCAGGATTGATATCCCATTTCCTACACCCTTAGATGTGATTTGTTCACCAAGCCACAATAAGAATGCAGTACCTGCTGTCAAAACAGTTGCAATAAATAAATAAGTCAAGGGACTTGGATTATCAATTAGTTGACCACCAGCCAGATTATTAAATCCGATTGACATCCCAATTGCTTGAATAAATCCAAGAACAATAGTTCCATAACGGGTAAACTGAGCTAGTTTACGTCGCCCTACATCTCCTTGCTTCGACCACTCTGTGAACTTTGGTACAACATCCATCTGCAATAATTGAACGATGATGGATGCTGTAATGTAAGGCATGATACCCATTGCAAAGATTGAGAAGTTTTGTAGAGCTCCTCCACCGAATGTGTTTAATAAGCCAAACACATCATATTCATCTTGAAACTTAAGGAATTCTGTGTTAACCCCAGGAACAGGTATAAATGTTCCAAGACGGAAGATAACAAGCATTAAGAGAGTGAATATAATTTTGCTTCGAATATCACTCACGCGCATAAAATTGGAGATTGTCTGAAACATTAAACCACCTCAGTTTTACCGCCAACAGCTTCGATCGCCTCTTTTGCTGAAGAAGAGAATTTATGAGCTTTGACAGTAAGTTTCTTGTCTAGCTTACCTTTTCCAAGGATTTTCACGCCAGCAGTATACTTGCTGATCACACCAGTTTCGATTAACAATTCTGGTGTAACTTCTGTTCCTTCTTCAAACCTATTAAGAGTTTCTAAGTTTACAATTGTAAACTCCTTACGATTAATATTAGTAAAACCACGCTTTGGTAGACGTTGGAATAAAGGTGTTTGACCACCTTCGAATCCAGGACGTACACCGCCGCCTGAACGTGCGTTTTGACCTTTATGACCCTTACCTGCAGTCTTACCGTTACCTGACCCGATTCCGCGTCCAAGACGGTTACGTTCTTTACGAGAACCCTCAGTTGGTTTTAATTCATGAAGTTTCATTTGGGCACCTCCTTATTATAACAGTTTATATAATTATTGTTCTTTTACCGTAACAAGGTGAGAAACTTTGTTAATCATTCCGCGAATCGCAGCATTATCTTCGTGTACAACTGTTTGGTGTAATTTGTTTAAACCAAGAGTCTTCACTGTAACACGTTGACCTTCTGGACGACCAATTACACTGCGAGTGAGGGTAATTTCTAATTTTTTTGACATGATAATTCCCTCCTTATCCTAACAGTTCTTCTACCGTTTTACCACGTAGTTTTGCAACATCTTCAGCACGCTTTAAGCTCTTTAAACCGTTGATTGTTGCACGTACCATGTTAATTGGTGTGTTAGATCCTAATGACTTAGAAAGGATATCACTTACACCAGCTAATTCAAGTACTGCACGAACAGGACCACCAGCAATTACTCCAGTACCTTCAGATGCAGGCTTCATTAAAATGTTACCAGCTCCGAATTGTCCGATTACTTCGTGAGGAATTGTAGTACCAACCATTGGTACAGTAACTAAGTTTTTCTTAGCATCTTCGATTGCTTTTCGGATTGCTTCAGGAACTTCTTGTGCTTTCCCTGTTCCAAATCCTACATTACCATTTTTATCGCCTACCACAACTAGAGCAGCAAAGCGGAAACGACGTCCACCTTTTACTACCTTAGCTACACGGTTAACGGCAACTACACGTTCTTCAAGTTCCAATTTGTTTGGATCAATGCGACGCATGTATGTCCCTCCTTTTTATTAGAATTCAAGACCTGCTTCACGAGCAGCATCTGCTAGTGCTTTTACACGTCCATGGTATAAGTAACCACCACGGTCAAATACGATTGATGTAATACCTTTCTCAATCGCACGCTTTGCTACTAGTTCACCTACTAGCTTAGCAGCTTCAACATTACCAGTTGAACTTGCAGATAATTCTTTATCTAAAGTTGATGCACTAGCAATAGTTACAGAGTTCGTGTCATCGATTACTTGTGCATAAATATGCTGATTAGAACGGAACACATTTAAACGCGGACGTTGTGCTGTACCTGTAAGCTTAGAGCGTACACGTGCATGTCTTTTCTTACGAGTCGCATTTTTATCTGGTTTCGTAATCATTTAGGTCACTCCTTTCTCTTACCTAATGGTAATTACTTCGCAGTCTTACCTTCTTTACGACGTACAAATTCACCTTCATAACGAATACCTTTACCTTTGTAAGGCTCTGGTGGACGAACGTCACGGATGTTAGCAGCAAGCGCACCTACACGCTCTTTATCTATACCCTTAACAATTACCTTTGTGTTAGCAGGAACTTCAATTTCAATTCCTTGTTCTGGTGTGATCTCTACAGGATGAGAGTATCCAACGTTTAATACAAGTTTGTTACCTTGCTTTGCAGCACGATATCCAACCCCGATTAATTCTAGGCCTCTTTCAAATCCTTTAGTTACACCTTCTACCATGTTAGATAGTAGAGCAGTAGTAGTACCATGTAGAGCTCTGTGTTCTTTAATATCAGAAGGACGAGATACTGTTAGTACGTTATCCTCTAATTTAATTTCCATATCTGGATGGAATGTACGAGTCAATTCACCCTTTGGTCCTTTAACTGTAACTGTGTTGTTGTTATTAGTTAATGTTACTCCAGCAGGGATCTCAACTGGTTTTTTACCGATACGAGACATTCTGTTTTCACCTCTCTTTTCTTACAAGTGATTACCAAACGTATGCGAGTACTTCTCCGCCAACTTGCTTTTGACGAGCTTCTTTATCAGTGATTACACCGTTAGAAGTTGAAACGATCGCGATACCTAAACCATTTAGTACACGAGGTACTTCATCAGCCTTTGCGTATACACGTAGACCAGGCTTACTAATTTTCTTTAATCCAGTAATAACGCGTTCGTTATTTGCACCGTACTTTAAGAAAATACGTAGGATACCTTGTTTGTTATCTTCTACGAATTCAACGTCACGTACGAAACCTTCGCGCTTTAAAATTTCAGCGATTTCTCTCTTCAATTTTGATGCTGGGATTTCTAGTTTTTCGTGACGTACCATGTTCGCATTACGAATGCGAGTAAGCATATCTGCAATTGGATCTGTCATGACCATTGAATTTTACCTCCTTCCCACCTTTAAGTATTACCAACTAGCTTTCTTTACACCTGGAATTTGCCCTTTATAAGCGAGCTCACGGAAACAAATACGGCAAAGCTTAAATTTACGTAGCACTGAGTGTGGACGTCCGCAACGTTCGCAACGTGTATACTCTTGTACTTTAAATTTTTGCTCGCGCTTTTGCTTTGCAATCATTGATTTTTTAGCCACAGTTTCGCCTCCTCTTCAATAGGCATTTATTACTTTTGGAATGGCATTCCAAATTGAGTTAATAATTCACGTGCTTCTTCATCAGTATTAGCAGTTGTAACGATAACAATATCCATCCCACGAACTTTGCTTACTTTATCATAATCAATTTCAGGGAAGATGATTTGTTCTTTTACACCAAGAGTGTAGTTACCACGACCATCGAAAGATTTCTTAGAAATTCCACGGAAGTCACGTACACGTGGTAATGATACAGCGATTAATTTGTCTAAGAACTCATACATGCGTTCTCCACGTAGAGTAACTTTAGCACCAATCGGCATACCTTCACGTAAACGGAAACCAGCGATAGATTTCTTTGCTCTTGTTACTACAGGCTTTTGACCTGAAAGTGTAGTTAATTCTTCAACAGCATTGTCTAATGCTTTAGCATTTGCTACCGCATCACCAACACCCATGTTGATAACGATCTTTTCAAGTTTAGGAACTTGCATAACAGATTTATAGTTAAACTTGCTCATTAGAGCAGCAGTAACTTCATTTTGATACTTTTCTTTTAGGCGGTTCATTCCGTTGACCTCCTTTCATACATTATTTATCTAAAGATTCACCAGAAACTTTTGCAATACGCACTTTTTTACCATCAACAACTTGATAGCCCACTCTTGTCGGAACACCGCTCTTTGGATCTAACGGCATTACATTAGATACATGAATCGGTGCCTCCTGGCTGATAATACCACCTTGAGGGTTAGCTTGTGATGGTTTTGAATGTTTCTTAACTACGTTAACTCCTTCAACAAGAACGCGATCCTTCTTTGGGAACGCCTCAAGGATAACTCCTTGCTTGCCCTTGTCTTTACCAGAGATAACCTGTACTTTATCGCCTTTTTTCACATGCATCGTTCGTGCACCTCCTCTTACAAGGCTTTAGTATTTTAAAATCATATATTATAGAACTTCTGGAGCTAGTGAAACAATCTTCATGAAGTTGCTATCACGTAATTCACGTGCAACTGGTCCGAAGATACGTGTTCCACGAGGGCTCTTATCGTCACGGATGATAACACATGCGTTTTCATCAAAACGGATGTATGAACCATCTTTACGACGCATACCACTCTTCGTTCTTACTACAACAGCCTTTACTACGTCGCCTTTTTTAACAACGCCTCCTGGTGTTGCTTGTTTCACTGTTACAACGATTACGTCACCGATGTTCGCAGTCTTTCTACCAGAACCACCAAGTACTTTAATAGTAAGTACTTCACGTGCACCAGAGTTGTCAGCAACCTTCAAACGAGATTCTTGTTGAATCATACTATGAGACCTCCCTTCGGAATTAACATGATCCGAACATAAATTAGATAATTACGGCTTTCTCAACTACTTCTACTAAACGGAAACGTTTTGTAGCAGATAGAGGACCAGTTTCCATGATACGTACGATATCGCCCGTCTTTGCTTGGTTTAACTCATCATGAGCTTTAAACTTCTTAGAGTACTTTACACGCTTTCCGTATAGAGTGTGTTTCTTGTAAGTTTCTACTAGAACTGTAATTGTTTTATCCATTTTGTCAGATACAACACGTCCAGTGTAAACCTTACGTTGGTTACGCTCAGTCATTCAGCAAACCTCCTCTCAGGGTTGATTATTTAACGCTTAGCTCTCTTTCACGTACTACAGTTTTCATACGAGCGATTGATTTGCGTACTTCGCGAATGCGAGCTGTGTTTTCTAATTGACCAGTAGCTAATTGGAAGCGAAGATTGAATAACTCTTCCTTTAGTGATTTCACTTTTTGTTCAATTTCGGCAGTGGTTAGATCACGGATTTCATTAGCTTTCATTAGATTCACCACCAATTTCTTCACGTTTTACGAACTTAGTTTTAATTGGTAGTTTGTGAGAAGCAAGACGTAATGCTTCACGTGCGATTTCTTCAGAAACACCCGCGATTTCAAACATTACTTTACCAGGCTTAACTACTGCTACCCATCCTTCTGGTGCCCCTTTACCGGAACCCATACGTACTTCTAGTGGCTTTGCTGTATAAGGCTTAGAAGGGAAAATCTTAATCCAAACCTTACCACCACGCTTCATATAACGAGTCATTGCGATACGTGCAGATTCGATTTGACGGTTTGTAATCCAAGAAGCTTCAAGCGCTTGTAATCCAAACTCACCAAAGTGTACCTCAGTACCACCCTTAGCACGTCCACGCATTTTCCCGCGATGTTCTCTACGGTATTTTACACGTTTTGGTAATAACATTATTATTTTCCTCCTTCCGCTTTCTTTCTAGTAGGAAGAACTTCACCACGGTAGATCCATACTTTCACACCAAGCTTACCGTATGTTGTGTCAGCTTCTGCTGTAGCATAATCGATATCAGCGCGAAGTGTATGAAGTGGAACAGTTCCTTCACTATAAGACTCAGAACGAGCGATATCAGCACCACCAAGGCGACCAGATACCATTGTTTTGATACCTTTTGCTCCTGCTCTCATAGCGCGTTGAATTGCTTGCTTTTGTGCACGACGGAATGATACACGGTTTTCAAGTTGACGAGCAATATTCTCAGCAACTAATTTCGCATCAACGTCTGCTCTTTTGATTTCCATGATGTTAATATGAACACGCTTGCCTGTTAATTGGTTAAGTGCTTTACGAAGTGCTTCTACTTCAGTACCACCTTTACCAATTACCATACCTGGCTTAGCTGTGTGAACAGTTACGTTTACACGGTTAGCAGCACGTTCAATTTCAATTTTAGAAACCGAAGCATCAGCTAGGCGCTTAGTTACATACTCACGGATTTTAATATCTTCATGTAATAGATCTGCATAATCTTTACCAGCGTACCATTTGGATTCCCAATCACGGATTACACCAATACGCAGACCGACCGGATTAACTTTTTGACCCACAGCTTATCCCTCCTTCTTTTCTGATAGTACGATCGTAATGTGACTCGTACGTTTGTTAATTGCGCTAGCACGACCCATAGCACGTGGACGGAAACGCTTCAGCGTTGGACCTTCGTCTACGAATGCTTGTGTAACCACTAGGTTATTAACATCCATTTCATAGTTATGTTCAGCATTCGCCATTGCAGAGTTAAGAACCTTTTCTACAACTGGAGATGCAGCTTTTGGTGTATGGCGTAAAATTGCGATTGCCTCGCCTACTTGCTTGCCTCGAATTAAATCTACTACTAAGCGAACTTTACGAGGAGCAATACGAACTGTTCTAGCTATTGCTTTCGCTTGCATCGAGATGCCTCCTCTCATTAACGTCTTGTTTTCTTATCGTCACTAACGTGACCTTTGTACGTACGTGTAGGTGCGAATTCACCTAATTTATGTCCAACCATGTCCTCAGTCACATATACTGGTACATGTTTGCGGCCATCATATACAGCGATTGTGTGACCAATGAATTGAGGGAAAATAGTAGAACGACGAGACCAAGTTTTAATTACTTGCTTCTTTTCAGATTCATTCATTTTCTCAACCTTGCTCATTAAGTGGTCATCCACAAAAGGTCCTTTTTTCAAGCTGCGACCCATATTTGAACCTCCTCTCGAAATTCACCTACGGTTCCAGAAAGAACCGCAAGTACAACTCCGTTATTTTTTACGACGACGAACGATAAACTTGTCTGATTTGTTCTTCTTCTTACGAGTCTTGAATCCAAGAGTTGGTTTACCCCAAGGAGTCATTGGAGACTTACGTCCGATAGGAGAACGTCCTTCACCACCACCGTGTGGGTGATCGTTAGGGTTCATTACAGATCCACGTACAGTTGGGCGCTTACCTAACCAACGAGAACGACCTGCTTTACCAATTTTGATAAGTTCATGTTGTTCATTACCAACTTGACCAACAGTAGCGCGGCAAGTTGCAAGGATCATACGAACTTCTCCAGAGTTTAAACGAACTAGTACATACTTACCTTCTTTACCTAATACTTGTGCAGAAGTACCAGCAGAACGTACTAATTGTCCACCTTTTCCTGGCTTAAGTTCAATGTTGTGAATTACTGTACCAACTGGAATATTTGCAAGTGGTAAAGCATTACCTACTTTAATATCAGCTTCAGTACCAGACATAATTTCTAGACCTACAGTTAGTCCTTTAGGAGCTAGGATATATCTCTTTTCTCCATCAACATAGTTAATTAATGCGATGTTCGCAGAACGGTTTGGATCATACTCGATTGTAGCAACGCGTCCTGGTATACCATCTTTATCGCGCTTAAAGTCGATAATACGGTATTGGCGCTTATGTCCACCACCTTGGTGACGAACAGTAATTTTACCTTGGTTGTTACGACCAGCTTTCTTGCTTAACGGTGCCAATAATGATTTTTCCGGCTTATCCGTAGTAATTTCAGCAAAGTCAGATGCTGTCATATTACGACGACCATTAGAGGTTGGTTTATACTTTTTAATCGCCATTTTGTTTTCCCTCCTTCTCTATGAAATTAAACTTCAAAGAATTCTATTTCTTTACTATCAGCAGTAAGTTTAACGATGGCTTTTCTACGACGTGGAGTATATCCAGCGTGACGACCCATACGCTTGAACTTACCTTTATAGTTTTGAACGTTTACTTTTTCTACTTTAACGCTAAAGATTTCCTCAATAGCATGTTTAACTTCTGTCTTGTTGGCACGAAGATCTACTTCAAAAGTATACTTCTTCTCAGCCATTAAGTCAGCAGTTTGTTCCGTAATAACGGGGCGCTTAATAATATCACGAGGATCTTTCATTATGCAAGCACCTCCTCTACTTTTTCCACCGCTGCTTTAGTCATTAAAAGCTTATCGTGGTTAAGTACATCAAGAACGTTGATTCCGTCAGCAACAACAACTGTTACTCCAGGAATGTTACGAGCAGATAATGCAACCGCTTCGTTGAAGTCAGCAGTTACGATTAATGCCTTTCTTTCTACATTAAGACCAGTTAAAACAGTAGCCATTTCCTTTGTTTTTGGAGCAACTAATGTTAGGTTATCTAGTACTAGAATGTTTTCTTCACGCACTTTAGTAGATAGAGCAGATTTAATAGCTAAACGGCGTACTTTTTTAGGTAATTTGAAGCTGTAGCTTCTAGGAGTTGGTCCGAATACGATACCACCACCACGCCATTGTGGAGAACGGATAGATCCTTGACGAGCACGACCTGTTCCCTTTTGACGCCATGGCTTACGACCACCACCACGTACTTCTGAACGATTTTTTACTTTGTGAGATCCTTGACGTAAGGAAGCTCTTTGCATGATAACTGCATCAAATAGTACACTTTCATTTGGTTCAATTCCGAATACAGAATCGTTTAATTCGATTTCTCCAACAGTTGAACCTGTTTGGTTATACAATGCAACTTTTGGCATTTGTACTCCTCCTTTCTCGTAAATATTTAGTTCGCTTTAACTGCGCTCTTTACAGTAACTAGAGATTTCTTAGCACCTGGTACGTTACCTTTAATTAATAATAGGTTACGTTCAACGTCTACCTTAACGATCTCTAGATTTTGTACAGTAATTCTTTCTCCACCCATTTGTCCAGGTAATGCTTTACCTTTGAATACGCGGTTTGGAGCAACTGGTCCCATTGAACCAGGACGACGATGGTAACGAGAACCGTGGGACATAGGTCCACGAGATTGTCCGTGGCGCTTGATAGAACCTTGGAAACCTTTACCTTTTGAAATTCCTGTTACATCAACTGTTTCACCTTCAGTGAAAACATCTACCTTGACTTCCTGACCAACTTCTAATTCTGAAGTTCCTTTTAATTCACGGATGAAGCGCTTAGGTGCAGTGTTTGCCTTTCCTGCATGGCCCTTAGCTGGCTTGTTAGCACGGTTTTCTTTTAGGTCATCAAAACCTAATTGAATTGCTTCATAACCATCAGTTTCAACAGTCTTCTTTTGAAGTACTACGTTTGGAGCAGCTTCAACAACTGTTACAGCAACAAGGTTACCATTTTCAGTAAACACCTGCGTCATACCGATTTTTCTACCTAAGATTCCTTTGGTCATTAGTCACACCTCCTGAAAAATTCTATTAACTATTTTTAATTAAAGTTTGATTTCAATATCTACGCCTGATGGTAAGTCTAATCTCATAAGAGAATCAACTGTTTGAGGCGTTGGATTAATGATGTCGATTAAGCGCTTATGCGTACGCATTTCGAACTGCTCACGAGAATCCTTATATTTATGAACCGCACGTAAGATTGTGTAAACAGATTTCTCTGTTGGTAACGGAATCGGTCCTGAAACATTAGCACCAGAACGCTTAGCAGTTTCAACAATCTTTTCAGCAGATTGGTCTAGAATTCTGTGATCATACGCCTTTAAACGGATACGAATTTTTTCTTTTGCCATTATTTTCCCTCCTTTTCGCCTATTTTACAAATAGACATTTTCTCAGTGGAAATTTCCTTACACTCGCCATGGCAAAGCGGCCGGGTGTATCAGCAACCTTCCACATCATCGCAGTCAAAGACCAACATTGTCTATTATATATAAAATAATTAATGAATGCAACAAAAACATGAATATTTTCTGTCTTTAGCACCTAAGTAATTATACAATCTATAATTATGAAAATCAACTACTCGTAAAAGGTAAATAATTTCAGTTAATACATTCATGTTTCTTCTATATATATAGAAGTTAATCCTCTCATTAAACAATAGATCCAATCCAATTATATCTTCCAGTCAATTGTAGCGCTTGTACAAAATCTTCGACTTTTAGAATTACCTTTGTAATTCTTAGCTATAAGGGTGAAACCATTAAAATTTTATACTACGGGTACCCAATAGATCGAGCATTCTTGTCCCTTTTACATAAATAAAAAAACAGGTCCACAAATGTGAACCTGTATGAGTCATATTAATGATTATTCAGTAATTGTAGCAACTACTCCAGCACCTACAGTACGTCCACCTTCACGGATAGAGAACTTAGTACCTTCTTCGATTGCGATTGGAGCAATTAGTTCAACAGTCATTTCGATGTTGTCACCAGGCATAACCATTTCTACACCTTCAGGTAAGTTACAAACACCAGTTACATCCGAAGTACGGAAGAAGAACTGTGGACGGTAGTTTGTGAAGAATGGAGTGTGACGTCCACCTTCTTCTTTAGAAAGAACATAAACTTCCGCTTTGAACTTAGTGTGAGGCTTAACTGAACCTGGCTTAGCTAATACTTGACCACGCTCGATTTCTTCACGAGATACACCACGAAGTAGTGCACCGATGTTGTCTCCAGCTTCTGCATAATCAAGAAGCTTACGGAACATTTCTACACCTGTTACAGTAGTAGACTTAGGCTCTTCAGTTAGACCAACGATCTCAACTACGTCACCAACTTTTACTTGTCCACGCTCTACACGTCCTGTAGCAACTGTTCCACGACCTGTGATTGAGAATACATCCTCAACAGGCATCATGAAAGGCTTATCAGTTTCACGCTCAGGGTTTGGAATGTAGCTGTCAACAGCATCCATTAATTCGTAGATTTTTTCTTCCCACTCAGCTTCTCCTTCAAGAGCTTTAAGTGCAGATCCACGGATAACTGGAGTGTCATCACCAGGGAAGTTGTATTCTGTTAATAGGTCACGTACTTCCATTTCTACTAATTCTAATAGTTCTTCGTCGTCTACCATATCACACTTGTTTAAGAATACAACAAGGTAAGGTACACCTACTTGACGAGATAATAGAATGTGCTCACGAGTTTGTGGCATTGGACCGTCAGTAGCAGATACTACTAGGATACCACCGTCCATTTGAGCAGCACCAGTGATCATGTTCTTAACATAGTCAGCATGTCCTGGGCAGTCAACGTGTGCATAGTGACGAGTTTCAGTTTCGTACTCAACGTGTGCAGTTGAGATTGTGATACCACGTTCTCTTTCTTCTGGAGCAGCATCGATTTGATCATATGCCATTGCAGTTCCTCTTCCGTATTTCTTATGAAGAGTAACAGTGATAGCAGCTGTTAATGTAGTTTTACCATGGTCAACGTGTCCGATTGTACCAATGTTAGCATGCGTTTTGGAACGGTCAAATTTCTCTTTACCCATTTCAAAATCCTCCTTAAAATTAAATGAATTTATACTAGTTATATAAGTATGTAATGCATGAAAGTGGCTGTACATGGTACAGTCTCACTTTCAAGACTTACATAAGTAGTTATACTTTAGAATGAGGTGAAAATCAATTATTCACCTTTATTTTTTTTGATAATTTCTTCTTGTACACTCTTTGGAACATCTTCATAGTGATCGAAGTGCATTGTGAACACACCACGACCTTGAGTGTTAGAACGTAGTGCAGTTGCATATCCGAACATTTCAGATAGTGGAACCATTGCACGTACTACTTGAGCATTACCACGAGCTTCCATACCTTCTACACGTCCACGACGAGCAGTGATACCACCCATGATATCTCCCATATATTCTTCTGGAATTACAACTTCGACTCTCATAATAGGCTCAAGAACTACAGGGCTACATTTTGAAGCCGCGTTCTTAAGTGCCATAGAAGCAGCAATTTTAAATGCCATTTCTGAAGAGTCAACATCATGGTAAGAACCATCAAATAATCTAGCTTTAATATCTACTAATGGGAAGCCAGCTAATACACCGTTTTGCAGTGCATCTTCTAGACCTGCTTGAACAGCTGGAACGTATTCACGAGGAACAGTACCACCGACAATACCATTTTCAAATTCAAAGCCTTTTCCTTCTTCGTTTGGTGAGAATTCAATCCAAACGTGTCCGTATTGTCCACGACCACCAGATTGACGTGCAAACTTACCTTCTACAGAAGCAGAACCACGGAAAGTTTCACGGTATGCAACCTGTGGAGCACCAACGTTAGCTTCAACCTTGAATTCACGTCTCATACGATCAACGATGATATCTAAGTGAAGTTCACCCATACCAGCGATAATTGTTTGACCTGTTTCTTGGTCAGTGTGTGCTCTGAACGTTGGATCTTCTTCTTGAAGCTTTTGCAGGGCAGTAGTCATCTTGTCTTGGTCAGCTTTTGACTTCGGCTCAACTGATAACTGAATTACTGGCTCTGGGAAGTTCATTGATTCTAGGATAACTAGTGCTTTTTCATCACATAGTGTATCACCAGTAGTTGTATCTTTTAAACCTACAGCTGCAGCAATATCACCTGCATAAACCATTGAGATTTCTTCACGGCTATTTGCATGCATTTGCAAGATACGACCGATACGCTCACGCTTACCTTTTGTTGAGTTTTGTACGTATGATCCTGAGCTTAATGTACCTGAGTACACACGGAAGAACGTTAACTTACCAACATAAGGGTCAGTCATTACCTTAAACGCTAGAGCTGAGAACGGCTCAGAGTCGCTTGAAGGACGAGTTACTTCTTCATCCGAATCCGGTAGAGTACCTTTAATAGCTGGTACATCTAATGGAGATGGTAGGTAGTCGATTACTGCATCTAACATTTTTTGAACACCTTTGTTCTTGAATGCAGATCCACAGATTACTGGGAAGAACTCAACGTTTACAACACCTTTACGAATTGCAGCTTTTAGCTCTTCGTTAGAGATTTCTTCTCCACCAAGGTATCTTTCCATTAAATCTTCATCAAGTTCTGCAACTGCTTCAATTAACTTTTCGCGGTATTCATTTGCTAATTCCAAGTGTTCTTCAGGAATTTCACGAACTTCAATGTCAGTTCCTAGGTCATTGCCGTAGAAAGTTGCATTCATTTCTACAAGGTCAATGATTGCAGAAAATTGATCTTCTGCACCAATTGGTAATTGAATTGGAGCAGCATTAGCTTGAAGACGGTCATGAATTGTTCCAACAGAATATAAGAAGTCAGCACCGATTTTGTCCATTTTGTTTACGAATACAACACGTGGTACTCCGTATGTTGTAGCTTGACGCCAAACTGTTTCTGTTTGTGGTTCAACTCCTGATTGCGCATCTAGTACAGCTACTGCGCCATCTAGTACACGAAGTGAACGTTCTACTTCTACAGTAAAGTCTACGTGTCCTGGAGTATCAATAATGTTAACGCGGTGACCTTTCCACTGTGCTGTTGTAGCAGCAGATGTGATTGTAATACCACGTTCTTGTTCTTGCTCCATCCAGTCCATTTGAGACGCACCTTCATGTGTTTCACCAATCTTATGTATACGACCAGTGTAATAAAGGACACGTTCTGTAGTAGTTGTTTTACCAGCATCAATGTGAGCCATGATACCAATATTACGAGTATTTTCTAAGGAGAACTCTCTTGCCATTTGGTCTTTCTCCTTCCATTTAGAAGTTAGTTTTTTTTATAAATTTACCAAAAATCGAGGAAAAGAGCCAATGAATCAGAATTCGCAGCTCTTTACCTCTTTTGAATAATTTAATCCTACCAACGGTAGTGAGCAAATGCTTTGTTAGCTTCTGCCATTTTGTGCATATCTTCGCGCTTCTTAACTGAAGCACCAGTGTTATTTGCAGCATCTAGAATTTCATTAGCTAAACGCTCTTCCATAGTCTTTTCTCCACGAAGACGAGAATAGTTAACTAGGTAGCGAAGACCTAAAGTTGTACGACGGTCTGGACGTACCTCGATTGGTACTTGGTAGTTTGCTCCACCAACACGACGTGCTTTTACTTCTAGAACTGGCATAACATTTTTCATTGCTTGCTCGAATACTTCCATAGGCTCCTTACCAGAACGTTCTTGAACTAGTTCGAAAGCTTTATAAAGGATAGCTTGAGATTTACCTCTCTTACCATCAATCATCATGCGGTTGATTAAACGAGTTACAAGCTTTGATTTGTAAATCGGATCTGGTAAAACGTCTCTTTTTGCAACAGGACCTTTACGTGGCATGTTATGTCCCCCTTTCCTATTATTTATTCGTATTTAAAGTATTATTATTTCTTTGCTGCTTTTGGTCTCTTTGTTCCGTACTTAGAACGACCTTGCATACGCTTGTCTACACCAGCAGTGTCAAGCGCACCACGAACGATGTGATAACGTACCCCTGGTAAGTCTTTTACACGACCTCCACGAATAAGTACTACACTGTGTTCTTGTAGGTTGTGACCAATCCCTGGAATGTACGCAGTTACCTCGATTCCGTTAGTTAAACGTACACGAGCATATTTACGTAATGCTGAGTTTGGCTTCTTTGGTGTCATTGTACCTACACGAGTACAAACTCCACGTTTTTGTGGTGAAGATACGTTAGTTTGTACCTTCTTGAAGCTGTTATAACCTTTATTTAGTGCAGGAGACTTAGATTTTTCAATCTTGCTCTCGCGTCCTTTACGAACTAATTGGTTAATAGTTGGCATGTTGTTTTCCTCCCTTCAAGTTTAATTCCACATACCCAGGTGGTTCATAACTGGGCAAAAACAAAGTTTTTGTAGAACAGCTTTGGACTGTTCCACAAAAACAGTTTTTAATTAGTAATCGCTACTGCGGCAGCGCCCACTTCAATTCCACAAGCTTTTCCAAGCTTCTTCATTGAATCAACTTTAGTAACAGGTACATGTAGTTCAGCAGCTGTTTCTATCAACTTAACAATTACACGTTGATCAGCATCCTCTGCAACTACAACCTCTTTTACTTCACCGTTTTTCAGGGCTTTAATGGCTTGCTTTGTTCCTACAATCACATGATAAGCCTGTGACACTTTTTCATAAGACATTTTTCATATCCTCCAAAGTAACAGGTGTTATAGGAGCACCTTCGATATAGTATCATTTTCTGCAAATCATTGTCAACTATTTGTTGAAAAATATTCGTATGGATTAATACGCCTTTTCAGTTTCTAATTCTGAATTTGCTTCTAAACTCATACCTTCTTCTTCACTAGCTAACTGTGCAGCCGATACTGGACTTACTTTTCGGTAACGTGCCATACCTGTACCAGCAGGAACTAATTTACCAATAATTACATTCTCTTTTAATCCTAGTAATTCATCACGTTTACCTTTGATTGCTGCATCTGTTAGAACACGAGTTGTTTCTTGGAAAGACGCTGCAGATAAGAATGAATCAGTTTCAAGAGATGCTTTTGTAATACCTAGTAGTACTGGTCTACCTGTTGCAGGTTGCTTACCATCAAGCAATACTTGTTCGTTTGCTTGAGTAAATTGGTGAACATCTAATAACGAACCTGGTAATACATCTGTTTCACCAGCATCTGTTACGCGGATTTTCCGCAGCATTTGACGCACCATTACCTCAACGTGCTTATCACCAATTTCTACCCCCTGCATACGGTAAACTTTTTGTACTTCTTTAAGTAAATATTCTTGAACTGCTGTAATATCTCGTACCTTTAACAATTCTTTCGGATCAATTGAACCTTCTGTTAACTCTTGACCACGCTCAATCTTTTGGCCTTCAGTTACCTTAATACGTGCACCATAAGGAGCTACATATGTCTTACTTTCAACTTCACCTTGAATTGTAATTTCTTGCTTATCTCTAGAATCGCTAATCGCAGAAACAATACCGTCAATCTCAGAGATTGTTGCTTGCCCTTTAGGATTACGCGCTTCGAAAAGTTCTTGGATACGAGGTAAACCTTGTGTGATATCGTCTCCTGCAACCCCACCTGTATGGAACGTACGCATCGTTAACTGAGTTCCTGGTTCACCAATTGATTGAGCCGCAATAATACCTACTGCTTCCCCTACTTCAACCTCTGAACCAGTTGCAAGGTTACGTCCGTAACACTTCTTACATACACCGTGTCTTGTATTACATGTGAATGCTGAACGTATTCTTACCTCTTCGATTCCTGCTTCTGTAATAATACGAGCAATATCTTCAGTAATTAGTCCGTTCTCTTCTACAAGAACCTCGTTTGTTTCAGGATGCTTGATTGCTTTACGAGCATATCTTCCGATTAAACGTTCATCCAGTTTTTCAATTACTTCAGTACCATCTTTTAACGACGCTACTACTAATCCACGGTCTGTTCCGCAATCGTCCTCACGAACAATTACATCTTGAGCCACGTCTACTAAACGTCTTGTTAAGTAACCTGAGTCAGCAGTTTTTAGTGCTGTATCAGCTAGACCTTTACGTGCACCGTGAGTAGAGATGAAGTATTCTAATACTGTTAATCCTTCTCGGAAACTTGATTTAATTGGTAGTTCGATAATACGTCCAGCCGGGTTGGCCATCAGTCCACGCATACCAGCAAGCTGTGTAAAGTTTGATGCGTTACCACGGGCACCTGAATCACTCATCATGAAGATTGGATTCAGATTATCTAATGATTCCATTAGTTTACCTTGAATTACATCCTTAGCAGCACTCCAGATTGAGATTACACGATCATATCTTTCTTCATCTGTAATTAGACCACGTCTAAACTGCTTTAATACTGTATCAACCTTGCCCTGAGCTTCGTTAATGATAACTTCCTTCTCAGGTAATACGATAATATCTGAAACACCAACTGTAATTCCAGCTTTTGTAGAATAGCGGAATCCAAGATCCTTCATTCTATCAAGCATCTTAGAAGTATCGGTAATCTTAAATCGCTTGAATACTTCAGCAATTACATTTCCTAAATACTTCTTCTTAAATGGTGCAATTTCTTCACGACTTTCAATTTCCTTCTTAATGTCAGTCCCTTTTGCAACAAAATATTTCTCAGGAGTTTCTTTCTCTAGGTTATATTGTGTCGGCTCATTGATATAAGGGAATGATTCTGGAAGAATTTCATTGAATATTAGCTTACCAACCGTAGTTAATAGCAACATATTATTTTGTTCTTCAGTGAATGTTTGATTATTTAAAGAACCAGCATGAACTGCTACACGTGTGTGAAGATGTGCATATCCATTTTGGTACGCAATTAGTGCTTCGTTTGTATCCTTAAAGACCATACCTTCTCCAATTGCACCAGCTCTTTCAAGAGTTAAGTAATAGTTTCCTAATACCATATCCTGTGAAGGTGTAACAACCGGTTTACCATCTTTAGGGTTAAGGATGTTTTGAGCAGCAAGCATTAATAATCGAGCTTCTGCTTGCGCTTCAGCAGATAATGGTACGTGAACTGCCATTTGGTCACCATCAAAGTCAGCGTTATATGCTGTACATACTAGAGGGTGTAGACGAATTGCACGACCTTCTACTAATGTTGGTTCGAACGCCTGAATTCCTAGTCTGTGGAGTGTTGGGGCACGGTTTAACAATACTGGGTGCTCCTTAATTACAGACTCTAATACATCCCATACATCTGGTTGTACGCGTTCAATCTTACGTTTTGCACTCTTAATGTTATGAGCTAGACCACGCTCAACAAGTTCCTTCATGACGAATGGCTTAAATAGTTCAAGTGCCATCTCCTTAGGAAGTCCACATTGGTACATTTTTAAGTTTGGTCCTACTACGATAACCGAACGACCAGAATAGTCAACACGTTTACCTAATAGGTTTTGACGGAAACGTCCTTGCTTCCCTTTCAGCATGTGAGAAAGAGATTTTAATGGTCTGTTACCAGGTCCTGTTACAGGTCTTCCACGACGACCGTTATCGATAAGTGCATCTACAGCTTCCTGAAGCATTCGTTTTTCATTTTGAACGATAATGCTAGGAGCTCCTAGATCAAGTAATCTCTTTAAACGGTTATTACGGTTAATTACACGTCTATATAAATCATTTAGATCAGATGTTGCAAATCGTCCTCCATCTAATTGAACCATCGGGCGTAATTCTGGCGGTATGACAGGTAGTACATCTAGAATCATCCATGAAGGCTCATTGCCAGAGTTTCTGAATGCTTCTAATACTTCCAATCGCTTAATTGCTCTTGTACGACGTTGACCTTGTGCTGTTTTAAGTTCTTCCTTTAATCCAGTTACTTCTTTTTCAAGCTCAATATCTTGCAGAAGTTTTTTGACAGCCTCAGCACCCATAGATGCTTGGAATGACTGGCCATACTTTTCGCGATATGCTCGGTATTCCTTCTCCGATAGTAACTGTTTTCTCTCTAATGGAGTGTCTCCCGTTTCTGTTACAACATAAGAAGCAAAATAAATAACTTCCTCTAACGAACGTGGAGACATGTCTAACACTAGACCCATACGACTTGGAATTCCTTTAAAATACCAAATGTGAGAAACTGGTGCAGCTAATTCAATGTGACCCATTCGCTCACGACGGACTTTCGCACGTGTAACTTCTACACCACAACGATCACAGACTACACCTTTATAACGTACACGCTTATATTTACCGCAATGACATTCCCAGTCCTTTGTAGGTCCAAAAATACGTTCACAGAATAAGCCATCCTTTTCAGGCTTTAATGTACGGTAATTAATTGTTTCTGGCTTCTTAACCTCCCCAAATGACCAAGAGCGAATCTTGTCAGGTGAAGAAAGTCCAATTTTCATATACTCAAAATTATTGACATCTAGCAAGGGGCCTACCTCCCTTAATTTTAACGTCAGGTGCTTAGACTGACCTTATATGTGGAAATACTATTCAGTTCTAAAACGAAAGGCTACTAGTTACTTTTCTTGTGTAGTGTTTTGAAAGACTGGAAAGAGAAATCAATTCACTCGATTTCTCTTATCCCACTCATTCTTTATTACTACACTTTAAATTTCGTTTGCTTCTATATCGATATTTAACTTCTCTGTAGACTGATCGTCATCATCGTCAAGGTCTCTCATCTCAATTTCCTTATCATCACTTGATAAGATTTTGACATCCATCCCTAAACTTTGAAGTTCCTTAATTAATACTTTAAATGATTCTGGAACTCCTGGTTCTGGTACGTTTTCACCTTTAACAATAGCTTCGTATGTCTTCACACGACCTACAACGTCATCAGACTTAACAGTAAGGATTTCTTGTAATGTGTATGCTGCACCGTATGCTTCAAGTGCCCATACCTCCATCTCTCCGAAACGCTGACCACCGAATTGTGCTTTACCACCAAGCGGTTGTTGCGTAACTAATGAGTATGGTCCAGTTGAACGAGCATGTAATTTGTCATCTACCATGTGAGCAAGTTTAATCATGTACATAACACCTACAGATACACGGTTATCGAAAGGCTCACCAGAACGACCATCGTATAATACTGTTTTTGCGTCACGTGACATCCCTGCTTCTTGAAGAGTATTCCAAACATCTTCTTCGTTCGCTCCGTCGAATACAGGAGAAGCGACATGAATGCCAAGCTTTCTAGCTGCCATACCTAAATGCAACTCTAACACCTGACCGATGTTCATACGTGATGGAACTCCCAGTGGATTTAACATGATATCGACTGGTGTACCATCAGGTAGGAATGGCATTTCTTCTTCAGGTAATATACGAGAGATAACCCCTTTATTACCATGTCGTCCTGCCATCTTATCCCCTTCAGATATCTTACGCTTCTGAACGATATAAGCACGTACTAATTGGTTAACTCCAGGAGGTAACTCATCTCCATCTTCACGGTTAAACACTTTAACATCTAGTACGATACCACCGCCGCCATGTGGTACACGAAGTGAAGTATCACGTACTTCACGAGCCTTTTCTCCAAAGATTGCATGTAATAGACGTTCTTCAGCTGTCAGCTCAGTTACTCCCTTAGGAGTTACTTTACCTACTAATAAATCACCATCTTTTACTTCAGCACCTACACGGATAATTCCACGTTCGTCAAGGTTCTTTAGCGCCTCTTCTCCAACGTTTGGTATATCACGCGTGATCTCTTCAGGTCCAAGCTTTGTATCACGAGCTTCTGATTCGTATTCTTCAATATGAACAGAAGTATAGACATCATCTTTTACAAGACGTTCACTCATGATAATTGCATCTTCATAGTTGTATCCATCCCATGTCATGAATGCTACAAGGACATTTCTTCCTAGAGCCAGTTCACCTTTTTCCATAGATGGCCCGTCTGCTAAGATCTCACCTTTCACCACTTCGTCACCTGCACTTACGATTGGACGTTGGTTGTAGCAAGTACCTTGATTTGAACGGATAAACTTTTGTAATTTATATCGATCTAAATCACCCTTAACCTTTTGACCGTCTACTTCTGTATAGCGTCGTACTAGAATTTCCTTCGCTTGTACTTTTTCAACGATACCTGGGTGTTTACAAATAACTGCAGCACCAGAGTCTTTACCTGATACATATTCCATACCAGTACCAACAGTAGGTGCTTCAGGATTCAACAACGGAACTGCTTGACGTTGCATGTTCGCACCCATAAGTGCACGGTTAGAGTCATCATTTTCTAAGAATGGAATACATGCTGTTGCAGCAGATACTACTTGTTTTGGAGATACATCCATATAATCAACACGTTCTCTGTGAACAACTGTGTTCTCACCACGGAAACGTGCAACGATATCAGTATCTACAAATGATCCATCTTCTGACAATCTAGCGTTTGCTTGTGCAACTACATAATTATCCTCTTCATCGGCTGTTAAGTAGTCAATTTGACTTGTTACCTTACCAGTTTCCGGGTCAACTTTTCGATACGGTGTTTCAATAAAACCGAATCTGTTTACCTTTGCATAACTAGATAAGGAGTTAATTAATCCGATGTTTGGACCTTCAGGCGTTTCAATCGGACACATACGGCCGTAGTGAGAGTAGTGAACGTCACGCACTTCAAATCCTGCACGTTCACGAGTTAAACCACCAGGTCCTAGTGCAGATAATCTACGCTTATGTGTTAATTCAGCTAATGGATTGGTTTGGTCCATGAACTGAGATAACTGTGAACTTCCGAAGAATTCCTTGATAGAAGCAATTACAGGACGGATATTGATTAATGCTTGTGGTGTAATAGCATTCGTGTCTTGAATAGACATTCTCTCTCTTACCACACGCTCCATTCTAGATAATCCAATTCGGAACTGATTCTGTAATAGTTCACCTACAGAACGTAAACGACGATTACCTAGGTGGTCAATATCATCTGTATCTCCCACTTTGTACAATAAGTTAAAGAAATAACTAATAGAAGCAATGATATCACCAGGTGTGATATTTTTAATACTTTCATCAATGTTTGCATTACCTAATACATTGATTACTCGGTCTCCTTCACCTTCTACAGGAGCGTATATTTTGATAGATTGCAATGTAATCTCATCTTCAATTACTCCAGCTGATGGGCGAAGAGTTTCAAAACCTATATTCTTCTCCAATGCAGGTAATACACGGTCAAGCGTACGACGGTCAAGAACAGTACCCTTTTCTACTAGAATTTCACCTGTTTCAGGATCCACTAGAGAGTCTGCTAATCGTTGGTTAAATAAACGATTCTTAATATGTAATTTCTTATTAATCTTATAACGACCTACGTTAGCTAAATCATAACGCTTCGGATCGAAAAATCTAGATTCTAATAGATTCTTCGCATTTTCCACAGTCGGGGGTTCTCCCGGACGTAAGCGCTCATAGATTTCAAGCAACGCTTTCTCTGTGTTTTCAGTATTATCCTTATCAAGGGTATTACGTAAATACTCGTTATCCCCTAATAAATCTATGATTTCTTGATCAGAACCAAACCCTAAGGCACGCAAAAGAACCGTTACTGGTAGCTTTCGTGTACGATCGATACGAACATAGACTACATCTTTTGCGTCTGTTTCATATTCAAGCCAAGCACCACGGTTTGGAATAACGGTAGCCGTGAATCCACGTTTTCCGTTCTTATCAATTTTTCCACTATAATACACACTAGGAGAACGAACAAGCTGAGAAACAATTACACGTTCCGCCCCGTTGATAACGAACGTACCTGTCTCTGTCATTAATGGGAAATCTCCCATAAATACATCTTGCTCTTTAACTTCGCCTGTCTCTTTATTAAGTAGACGAACCTTCACCCTTAAAGGTGCAGAATATGTAACATCTCTCTCTTTTGATTCATCGACAGCATACTTCGGTTCACCTAAGCTATAGTCTATAAACTCAAGTGATAAGTTCCCTGTAAAATCCTCAATCGGAGAAATGTCCTGAAACATTTCGCGCAATCCCTCATCAAGAAACCATTGATATGAAGAGGTTTGAATTTCAATAAGATTTGGTAATTCTAGAACCTCACTAATACGAGCAAAGCTTCTGCGTTGGCGGTGGCGTCCGTACTGAACTAGTTGACCTGTCAACTGATTCACCCCTCAAATCAAGCGTATTTATTTCAAAACAGATCCTTTTAGTAAGTATCTGTAATGATGAACAATGAATAGAACTTTACTAGTTTTCATACACCATGAAAACTTAAAGCAAACTACTAATTCGTAAGACAAAAAGAAAAATGGTTTTACTTTTAGAAAACCACATTTAAACTTGCGTCCTATTGAATTAGTTTTCCCTTGTTATTCAATTAATATACGTATTTCTTTATAAAATAAACAAGGAAAATTTACATATTTGCATTATATAATGCTAACATAGGTAAAATTATCCGTCAATCATTTTGTCAAGAATTTTTTATTGTTTTTTCGCGCAAATAATAAAATAACCTTTACTCTTTGCTATAACATCAACTGATGTAAACATCGATTTTAATTTTTCAATCGCAGATGGAGCACCTTGCTTCTTTTGGATTACAATCCACATTTCACCATTAGGCTTTAATTTTGAATAACCAGTCTCAAAGATTTCATGTACAGTTTTTTTTCCGGCACGTATTGGTGGATTTGTTAAAATCACTGCATATTCTTCATAATCAATATTTCTTAACGCATCACTGTAATAAATATTTACATTATGTATGCCGTTTATTTCCGCATTTTTTTTAGCTAATGTCATTGCACGCTCATTTACATCAACCATATCTACTTTTCTAGTTGCAAATTCCTTTGCAATCGAAAGACCGATGGGACCATACCCACAACCAACATCAAGTATCTTTCCTTCTGTACTTGGCATTTCAAACGACTCAATTAATAACCTCGAGCCAAAATCTATCTCATTTTTTGAGAATACACCCTGATCAGTCGTAAATTCAAAACTGCTTCCTCTTAGTGTAAATTGAAATCGTACCGGTTTACTTTCTACAGACGGATTTTGAGAATAATAATGTTCGCTCATAACTATCCCCCTTTCTCCAACTAGTATCATCATTCAATTTCATAAATAAACTATTTACTTATTAAATGATATAAAAATGAGCTCGCTATTATAGCGAGCTCATTTTAACTAACATTACTTAACTTCAACGTTAGCTCCAACTTCTTCAAGTTTAGCCTTCATTTCTTCAGCTTCTTCTTTAGAAACTCCCTCTTTAAGAGCTTTTGGAGTGTTGTCTACTAAGTCTTTAGCTTCTTTTAATCCAAGACCAGTGATTTCACGAACAACTTTGATAACCTTGATCTTTTGGTCACCAGCGCTAGCTAGTACTACGTCAAATTCAGTCTTTTCTTCAACAGCAGCAGCACCTGCACCTACCATCGCTACAGGAGCAGCAGCAGTTACACCAAATTCTTCTTCGATAGCTTTTACTAAGTCGTTAAGTTCTAAAACAGTCATGTTTTTAACTGCTTCAATGATTTGTTCTTTAGTCATGAGAAATATCCTCCTTTTATTTTTAAGCGTTATTTTGGGTTATGCATATTGTAAAACTAAATTATGCACCTTGTTCTTCTTTTTGATCTGCAACAGCTTTTGCAGCAAGAGCAAGATTGCGAATTGGTGCTTGTAGCACGCTAAGCAACATAGAAAGTAAACCTTCGCGAGAAGGAAGTTCAGCAAGAGCCTTAACTTCTTCAACTGTTGCGATATTACCTTCGATTACACCAGCTTTAATTTCTAACTTTTCGTTTTTCTTAGCGAATTCGTTAAGAATTTTAGCAGGAGCAACAACATCTTCCCCGCCAAATGCAATAGCGTTTGGTCCAGTTAAGTACTCGTTAAGTCCTTCTAATCCAGCATCAGTAGCTGCACGACGAGTCATAGTGTTTTTGTACACTTTGAAATCAATACCAGCTTCACGAAGTTGTTTACGTAATTCAGTTACTTGAGATACTGTTAAACCACGGTAGTCAACAACAATTGTTGATTGGCTAGTACGAAGTTTGTCAGCAATTTCAGTTACGATTTGTTTTTTTGATTCAACTGCGCTGCTCATTCCTACACCTCCTGTAAGTTACTTTCATCAATACCGATCAATGTGGTGTATTAAAAAACCTCTATATCTTACAGACATAGAGGTAATAATCGACAGCAAATAATTATTTGCATCTTTTATCTAATCACCTCGGTAGGTTATTAAGCTTAATAAAGCCCCTACTGTCTACGGTATAAATGATTTGTTTGAAACAACATTTTATATAATACAGCGAATTTCGCTATATGTCAATATGGTTAATTTTGCAAGCCTATTTTACAGGAGCAAATGTAGAAGAATCTACTCTTACACCAGGACCCATTGTAGAACTTAATGCAACGTTCTTCACATAAGTACCTTTAGCTGCAGCTGGCTTAACTTTCATAAGTGTTTCATATACAGTTGCAAAGTTCTCAACAAGCTTTTGATCATCGAAAGAAACTTTTCCAACTGGAACATGAATGATACCTGCTTTATCAACACGGTATTCAACCTTACCAGCTTTAATTTCGTTAACTGCTTTTGTTACATCAAATGTAACTGTACCAGTCTTAGGGTTTGGCATTAAACCTTTAGGTCCTAATACACGACCAAGTTTACCAACTTCACCCATCATGTCTGGAGTAGCAACGATTACATCAAATTCAAACCAACCTTGGTTGATTTTGTTAATGTAGTCAGCATCCCCAACATAGTCAGCTCCAGCAGCTTCTGCTTCTTTCGCCTTTTCACCCTTTGCGAACACTAATACGCGTTGAGTTTTACCAGTACCATTTGGAAGTACTACTGCTCCACGAATTTGTTGGTCAGCTTTCTTAGGGTCTACTCCTAAACGGAAAGCAGCTTCTACAGTAGCATCAAATTTAGCAACACTTGTCTTTTTTACAAGTTCAACCGCTTCAGCTACAGCGTATGCTTTGTTACGGTCTACAAGCTTAGCAGCTTCTAAATACTTCTTACCTCTTTTAGCCATTTTCATTTCCTCCTATATTGTGGTTTTAACGGAATAACCTCCCACGAATAAAGGTTGCGAACATGGAAACTGTCCAAAATCCGCAACCCCGGCCATCCATAAGCGAGTCATAGGATTAGTCTTCGATGACAATACCCATGCTACGTGCTGTACCTTCTACCATTCTCATAGCAGCTTCAACGCTTGCTGCATTTAAGTCAGGCATTTTTTGTTCAGCAATTTCGCGTACTTTATCACGCTTAACTGTTGCAACTTTCTTCTTGTTTGGTTCACCAGAACCAGACTGAATTCCAGCTACTACTTTTAATAATACTGCAGCAGGTGGAGTTTTTGTAATAAATGTAAATGAACGGTCTTCAAATACCGTAATTTCAACAGGAATAATTAATCCAGCTTGATCAGCCGTACGCGCATTGAATTCTTTACAGAATCCCATGATGTTAACACCTGCTTGACCTAGTGCTGGTCCAACTGGTGGTGCTGGGTTCGCTTTACCGGCAGGAATTTGAAGCTTTACAATTTTAATAACTTTTTTAGCCACGAGACACACCTCCTTAAAGTCCGTGATGTGGTAATAGGGCTTTGCCCTCCCACTCATCCTTCTTTATTAAATAAAGAATCTATAGTCTTCTAGTAGAAGACATACTGACCTATGCAATGTTACCACTTTTCATTCGTGATTTCAAGTTTTTCATTTATAATTTTTCAATTTGAGAGAAGTCTAGCTCTACTGGTGTTTCACGTCCGAACATATTTACATGCACTTTTGCCTTTTGCTTCACTTTATCAATCTCTTCAATAGAACCTGTGAAGTTAGCAAATGGACCTTCTGTTACCCTTACACTTTCCTTCAATTCGAAGTCAACATCGATTCTTGTCTGTTCCATACCCATGCGTTTAAGGATAAACGCAATTTCTTCTGGTTGAAGAGGTGTTGGCTTAGAACCAGAGCCTGCAGAACCAACGAATCCTGTAACACCTGGTGTATTACGAACAACATACCAGGAATCGTCAGTTACGATAATTTCAACTAATACATAGCCTGGGAATACTTTCTTTTTTGTTACTTTCTTTTTCCCATTTTTTATTTCTGTCTCTTCTTCTTCTGGTACAATTACACGGAAGATCTTATCTTGCATTCCCATTGATTCTACACGCTTCTCAAGGTTTGCTTTTACCTTGTTCTCATAGCCAGAATATGTATGAATAACATACCATTGTTTTTCCATGCTAGTTTGGACGCTTGTCCTTCCCTCCCGAAAAATAAAATCTACCTATTTTGCCATTTTAAAGACAAATTAAAAAACCCGCTGAACGGGTTTCTTAACAACTTCCTTTAATATCCACCATTATACCATGAATGTATAAGGATTATTCAAGTATTAAACGAATTAATTCAGAAATTCCTAAATCTACAATAGCAAAGAAAACGGCTACAAATGTTACTGTAGATACTACAGTTATAGTATAACGAGTTAATTCTCTTCTCTTCGGCCAGCTTACCTTCTTCATTTCACGAACTACATTACGAAAAAACTTCGTCAAACGTTGCATCTTAATACCCCCAACTTAAACGCGAATCCCTATGAAAAGAGTTCGTTATTTTGTCTCTTTATGCACGGTATGCGAGTTGCATACTTTACAAAATTTATTAATCTCTAGTCTCTCATTTTGGTTATCTTTTTTCATCGTACTGTAATTGCGACTAAAACAAACTTCACAAGCTAGTACTGCTTTTTTACGCATGTTGAATGCACCTCTTACTTAGATTATTTCTTTCTCTAAGTCTATAAAAATGTATCACAGTAAGAAAATAGATGTCAACAAGCCTTTTATTTACAGAGATGTTCAACTAATCACATCATATTCTCGTTAACCGGCTCCTTAAGTTCCTTACGTAACATAAATACGTTACCAAACTCGAAGCCTCGTTACTCAGAGTATTCATGCATAGGAAATGGATTTTGATTTAACTCAGTCTCCATTTGAACATATATTTACAGGGAAATCTCCCGTAATTCTAAATATCGCTCTAGTTTTCGTTTGACACGCTGAAGTGCATTGTCAATTGATTTTACATGCCTATTTAATTCTTCAGATATCTCCTGATAGGATTGTCCATCTAAGTATAGTGCCAAAACTTTCCTCTCTAGATCACTTAAGAGCTCCGACATTTTTACTTCAATATCATCAAATTCTTCTTGATTGATAATCAGTTCCTCAGGGTCTGTCACTCTGGCACCAGAGATTACATCCATAAGGGTACGGTCTGACTCTTCATCATATATAGGCTTGTCCAAAGAAACGTAAGAATTTAAAGGGATATGCTTCTGTCTTGTTGCGGTCTTAATGGCTGTAATAATTTGTCTTGTTATACAAAGCTCTGCAAACGCCTTGAAAGAAGATAATTTATCCTCTTTAAAATCTCGAATAGCCTTATATAATCCTATCATTCCTTCTTGAATGATGTCTTCGCGATCTGCACCAATTAGGAAATACGACCGTGCTTTTGAACGCACAAAGTTTCTATATTTGTTAATCAAATACTCCAAGGCTTCTGAATCGCCTTGGTGAACATAATCAACAACTACTTCATCTTCTAAAACATCAAACTTCATGTTGTCATTTTCCTTGAGGTATGAATTCACTCCTATCCCTCCGGACTCAAGCAGTAGATAGCAATATTATACAGTAGTATTTTATAGAGCGTCAACCAGTCATCGGTCTCCTCTGCGCCATTTTTCGAAAATTTCTGCAAGTTCTTCGGACAATTGGATCCTTGATGAATGTTTTTTTTCGTGTTCTTTCTTTACTTTTGATTGAATTCCCTTTTCGACTGCATTCATCTCATTAAATAGCTCTCTTGCTGATTTACGCAGTGCACCTTGTCCAAAAATCACCCATTGTTCAGTAAAGTCAGATGTTGCTACGTGAATTTGTGTCTTTACATTTTTTAACTCTTTTGCAAGTTTTTCTATTCGTTCATCTGCTGTTTCGTTTTCCCTTGTAAAGACAATCTCGACCTTATGATTTTTATTTTTTTTCTCAATACCTTTCACAAGATGTGCATCAAAAACAACAATCACTCGATATCCTGAATAAGCCTGGTATTCAGCCATCTTCTGAATTAAAACATCCCTCGCTGCGGAAAGGTCCTTCATTTTTAATTCTCTTAGTTCCGGCCAAGCCCCAATAATGTTGTATCCGTCTACGATAAGTACATCCATATACCTCATTCTCCAAAAGGTTGTCGTTTTCGAAGAACCTCATACATGAGTAAACTTCCTGCTACTGATGCATTCAGTGATGTAACCTTTCCAACCATTGGTAACTGAACTAAGAAATCACATTTATCCCGTACGATTCGGCTCATTCCTTTTCCTTCGGATCCAATTACGATGCCTAAAGGTAAGGTTGCATCCATCTGTCTGTAGTCCAACTTTCCTGATGCATCTGTTCCAACAATCCATACGCCTCGTTCTTTTAACTCTTCAATGGTACGAGACATATTAGTCACGCGAACTACAGGTATATACTCAATTGCTCCAGTCGATGCTTTTGCCACTGTTGCAGTTAAACCGACTGCTCTACGTTTGGGGATAATTACCCCGTGTGCCCCCGCTGCATCAGCCGTTCTAAGGATCGATCCAAGATTATGCGGATCCTCAATTTCATCTAATAATAGAAAAAATGGATCTTGCCCTCTTTCGTTAGCCAGTGCAAACAGGTCATCCAGCTCTGAGTATTTATATGCTGCTACCTGTGCAACTATACCCTGATGGTTCCCTTCTGCCATCTGATCTAGTTTCTTTCTAGGTGCAAACTGTACGATTACGCCTGATTCCTTTGCAAGTTGCAATACCTGTTGTGTTTGTCCTTTTTGCGCGCCTTCTGCTACCCAAATTTTATTAATGTCTCGTCCTGATTTTAATGCTTCAATTACCGCATTTTTACCCATTACCATCTCTTCTGACATTTAATTTCCTCCTCTCTCCTCAATTAATTGAATTGATCTTTTCATCAGATATTCCAATCGTTCAATATTCTCCGATAAGTAGTGATAACCTAATAAAGCTTCAAACGCAGTACTGTATCGGTACGTTTGTACGTCTGTATTCTTTGGAGTTGTTCCTGATTTAGCGTTTCTACCACGCCTCACAACTGCTTCTTCTTTTTCATCAAGTTCATTTTGATTCAGCAGCTCATGGATGATATAAGATTGTGCTTTTGCTGACACAAACTTTGTAGACTCGCGGTGCAGATAATTCGGCCTTACGCTACCTTTCAGTAAAAGGTGATGCCGTACTTTTGCTTCATAAATGGCATCACCCATATAAGCTAATGCTAAGCTATTTAGTAGCTCAGCGTTTATCTCCTTATATGAAACCATGCATTAACCTCTTTTCCATCTAGGACCTTGAGGTGTATCTTCAATAATGATATTCATATCTTTCAACTGATCACGAATTTGATCAGCCAAAGCAAAGTCTCTGTTTTTTCGTGCCTCGATACGCTTTTGCATTAGGTCTTCGATTTCCTCATCTAATAGTTCAACTTGGCGCTCCAGCTTCATACCAAGTACATTCATTAATTCTTCGAAAAGAGAAGTGAATAAGTGGATAACTTCCTCGGAAGTATTACTTTCCATTAGGTACAAATTAGCCTGTTTCGCAAGTTCAAACAGTACAGAGACTGCATTTGCTGTATTAAAGTCGTCATCCATTTCTTTAATAAAAGACTCTCGTATGCCTTGAAGTTTTTGTTCCCAAACTTCCGTATCATTTGTTAAGTTCGTGCTAGATTGACTTCTATGCTTTAAATTTTCATATGCTGTTACGATTCGCTCATATCCGTTTCGTGCACTGTCCACTAACTCCTGACTAAAGTTAATCGGATGACGATATTGAACCGATAATATAAAGAATCGTAACACTTGCGGGTCAATCTTTTTAATAATGTCATGAACAAGAATAAAGTTCCCAAGTGATTTTGACATTTTTTCATTATCAATATTAATATACCCATTGTGCATCCAATACGTTGCAAACGTTTTTTCATTTAAAGCCTCAGATTGGGCAATTTCATTTTCATGATGTGGAAAAGTTAAATCCTGTCCTCCCGCATGTATATCAATTGTATCGCCTAGGTATTTCTTTGCCATTGCAGAACATTCAATGTGCCAGCCTGGTCTTCCTTTCCCCCAAGGGCTCTGCCAAAAGATTTCCCCTTCCTTCGCTGCCTTCCATAGCACGAAGTCCAATGGATCCTGTTTCTTTTCCCCAACCTCGATTCTCGCACCAGAACGAAGGTCATCGATAGATTGATGTGAGAGTTTCCCATAGCCTTCAAAGGAGCGAGTCTTATAGTACACATCTCCTCCTGCTTCATAAGCATACCCTTTCTCCACCAACTTCTCGATAAACTCTACAATAATATCCATGCTTTCTGTTACACGAGGATGATGATCTGCCTGTTTGCACCCTAAGGCAGAAACATCCTCATGGTATGCCTTAATAAATCGGTCTGCAATCGTTGGTACATCTTCTCCTAATTCGTTTGCTGCGCGGATTAATTTATCATCCACATCCGTGAAGTTAGAAATAAACTGTACATCATACCCTCTATACTCTAAATATCTCCTTACTGTATCAAACACAATCGCAGGTCTGGCATTACCAATGTGAATGTAATTATATACAGTTGGCCCACACACATACATCTTTACCTTACCTTCTTCTAATGGCTTAAAAGGTTCTTTACTCCGAGTTAACGTATTATAAAGTTGAATGGCCATTTTACATCTCCCTTTCCTTTAACTGTTGTAATTCATTTCTTAAATCTTGTAACTCTTGTTCTAATTCCTTCATTCGATCTGAAACTGGGTCCGGTAAATTTGAGTGATCAAAGTCTTTTTTTATCTTCACACCATTTTGAATGACGACCTTCCCTGGTATACCAACAACAGTTGAATTGTCTGGTACATCATTTAGTACAACAGAACCTGCTCCCACCTTAGAGTTTTCTCCAATTGTAATGGAACCTAGTACCTTGGCCCCGGATGCAATTAACGCATGGTCTTTAATTGTAGGATGACGTTTCCCTTTTTCTTTCCCTGTTCCACCTAATGTAACACCCTGGAATATCGTTACATTATCTCCAATTTCACATGTTTCCCCAATGACAATTCCCATTCCATGGTCTATAAATAGCTTCCGCCCAATTTTAGCTCCTGGATGTATCTCGATTCCTGTAAAAAATCGACTAATTTGCGAAATGCATCTTGCGATAAAATACATTCTTCGTTTATAAAAGGCATGTGCAATTCGATGTGACCATATAGCATGTAAACCTGAATATGTTAAGGCTACTTCAAACGAATTTCTCGCTGCAGGGTCTTGTTCAAAGACGATATGAATATCTTCTTTTAGTAATCGTACCCATTTAAACAAGCTGTCTCACTCCCTTAGTAAAGCTCTGATTAGAACAACTTGGCTTTCACCAAGTTAATTGTATTTGTAAAAAACTTAGCCAAATAAAAAACGCCTCTGTGTATTACACACAGAGACGCTTAATTTGCGCGGTTCCACTCTGTTTAGGCATTCGCTATTACATGCCTCAACTCTGACTCTTATAACGGTGAGTACCCGCTTCTACCTACTAACTTTTTCAATAGAAGGCTCAGAGGTGCAATTCAGCAGCATCGTTCTTGAACCACTTTCAGCCGGTGATGGTTCTCTCTAATAAAGAACAGACATGTACTTACTATCCTCTTCAACGCTTTTGACGTTTTTTGTATATCTTAATATATTATATTCCGGTCAAATTGTTAACCAATTAGACTTTCTAATTGCTTTATAACTTTATCTTTTCCTAATAATGCAATTGCCTTTGGCAAGTCAGGACCGTGAGTTTGACCCGTTATTGCAGCACGGATTGGCATGAATAACTTCTTACCCTTTTGACCCGTTTCTTTTTGTGTTGCTTTGATTGCCTGTTTAATCTCTTCTGCTCCGAATATTTCTAATGTCTTTATTTCATTCAAGAAAGCCTTCATCACTTCCGGTACTTGTTCTTCTGCTAGAACTTCCTTTGCTTCTTCATCATACTCTACTTTATCCTTAAAGAAAAGTTCTGATAGTTCAACAATTTCTGCACCGTAGCTCATCTGCTCTTGATATAGTGCAACAAGGTCTCTTGCCCATTGCATTTCTTCTTTGGAAGCTTCGGCAGATACTTTCCCTGCTTTTACTAAATGAGGCAACGCTAGCTCTACCAATCGGTCTACATCCAGCGTTTTAATATATTGATTGTTCATCCATGTAAGTTTCTGTGTATCAAACACAGCAGGAGATTTAGATAAACGGGCAGAATCAAACATTTCTATAAACTGATCTTTATTAAATATCTCCTCTTCACCAACTGGTGACCACCCTAGTAATCCAATAAAATTAAATAACGTTTCAGGCAAGTAACCCAATTCTTCATACTGCTCAATAAATTGAATGATACTTTCGTCACGCTTACTTAACTTCTTACGTTGTTCATTTACAATCAACGTCATATGTCCAAAAGTAGGAATATCCCAACCGAACGCTTCGTAAATCATGATTTGTTTAGGTGTATTGGAAATATGGTCCTCTCCGCGTAATACATGCGTAATCTTCATTAAGTGATCATCAACAGCTACGGCAAAGTTATATGTAGGAGTTCCATCTTTTTTTACAATTACATAGTCACCCATACCTTCAGATTCAAAGGTAATGTCACCTTTAACCATGTCATTAAAGCGATATACTTTCCCTTCAGGAACACGGAATCGGATAGAAGGAAGTCTTCCTTCCTTTTCAAAGGCTTCTCTTTCTTCCTGGGTTAAATTACGGTGCTTCCCTGAATAGCGAGGCATCTCATTACGAGCAAGTTGTTCTTCTCTTTCTTTTTCTATCTCTTCTTCTGTGCAATAACATTTATAAGCTAGACCCTTTTCAAGTAACTCTTCGTAATACTTTTTGTATATTTCGTTACGCTCTGATTGTCTGTATGGACCGTATTCTCCACCAACATCTGTACTTTCATCCCAATCTACACCTAACCATTTTAAGAAGTGTAGCTGACTTTCCTCACCACCAGCAATATTACGCTTTTGATCTGTATCTTCTATTCGAATGATAAACTTGCCCTTTTGATTTCGAGCAAATAAATAATTAAAAATTGCAGTTCGAGCGTTACCAATATGTAAATGGCCAGTTGGACTTGGCGCATAACGAACACGTACTTCATTTAACATACAACAAACACCATCCTATTAGACTTTTTATCCTGTTATCTCTCTTTTAATCATGCTTATTTTAACACCACATGAATAGTTTGCACATCTTTTTTAGTCCTTAGATTATTTCGTTTCGGCTATGAGTACATTTAATAGGCAATAGTAGATAAGAATCTATATGCTACATTATGCATTCTTTTTCTGTATTAAGATGACAGCTTGAGATGCAATTCCCTCTCCCCGGCCGGTAAAGCCTAGCTTTTCTGTTGTCGTTGCCTTTACATTTACTTGTTCAGGAGTCGCATGAAGCAATACTGCGATTCTCTTTTTCATATCATCTATGTAAGGTGCCATTTTTGGCATTTGAGCAATAATTGTGCAATCAACATTGACTAATTCATACCCTCTTTGTTCAACTATATCCCACACATGAGATAATAGCTTGGCTGAGTCAGCTCCCTTGAAGGCAGGGTCTGTATCTGGAAAATGCTTACCGATATCACCTTCCCCAATCGCTCCTAAGCAAGCATCTGCAATAGTATGTAATAATACATCCGCATCTGAGTGCCCTATTAATCCCTTCTCATATGGGATTGTAATTCCTCCAATTATTAATGGCACTCCTTCGCCAAGTTGATGCACATCAAAACCTTGTCCAATTCGAAACATGATGATTCCCCCTTATTTTTCTCGATTATGTAAAATTGATTCTCCATAAACGATATCTTCTGGTGTAGTTAGTTTAATATTTTCGTAATCGCCGGTAATTACAGCAATAGGTTTATGTAATCGTTCTACTAGGCTCGCTTCGTCTGTTCCTAAAAAACTTGTTTGAAACGCATGCTCATAGGCTTGTCTTAATAAGTGAACATGAAAAGCTTGTGGGGTCTGAACTGCCCACAAGCTTGATCGCTCTACTGTTTCCTCAACAAGTCCATTTTTTACTTTTTTTATCGTATCCTTTACGGGTACTGCCAAAATAGCTGCACTTGTTTCAGATGCCTTCATGACTAGCTCATGAATTCTTTCAATGTTAATAAATGGCCTAGCTCCATCATGAACTAATACAAGACTGTTTAAATCTTCTACTTCCATAAGGCCATTATACACACTGTCTTGCCTTTCGGCTCCACCCGAGACAAGCTTTCTTACCTTTTGTAGATTATATGAACGTATTAATTCACTGAAGTGATCCCGCTCCATATCATTAATAACCACTATAATTTCACTACATTGTGGATCCTGTTCGAATACACGTAACGTATGTATAATAACAGGTTGATCTCCCAGCATGATAAATTGCTTGTTTTTACCGGCTTTCATTCGTTTACCCGAACCCGCTGCCGGAATGATTACTGTATAGTTCATTGTTCCTCCAGCTTATAGTGCCTTTTCTAATAACTTCGGCTTCGCAAAAATCATTCTTCCTGCAGAAGTTTGAAGCACACTTGTAACAAGTACATCAATTCGTTTACCAATATAATCTCGTCCATCTTCCACAACAATCATTGTACCATCATCTAGATATGCAACACCTTGATTATATTCTTTTCCGTCCTTAATGACTTGAACATTTAATTCTTCACCAGGTAGGACTACCGGCTTAACTGCATTTGCTAAGTCATTTATGTTTAGTACCCCAACATTTTGCAACTCACATACTTTATTTAAATTAAAGTCATTCGTCACAACAATTCCAGACGTTAACTTAGCGAGTTTTACTAATTTGCTATCCACCTCTTGGATATCCTCAAAATCACCTTCATAGATTTCCACTTTAATTGAAAGCTCCTTTTGAATGCGATTTAAGATATCTAACCCTCTACGACCACGATTACGCTTTAGAGCATCAGATGAGTCTGCAATATGCTGTAATTCCTCTAGAACAAATTGGGGTATAACGATTGTTCCTTCAAGGAACCCGGTTTGACATATATCTGCAACTCTTCCATCAATAATGACACTTGTATCTAGAATCTTTAATTTTCCTTTATTCAGGTCCTCTTCCTCAGCGTCTTTCTTTTTAGACTTACCTGAAACAGTAAATACATTTATGAGTTCATCACGCTTCTTGAATCCAACTTGAAAACCTAAATAACCTAGTAATAATGTTAAGAGAATTGGTATAACCGTATTCACTAGTGGAAAATCAATATTATTAATAGGAATTGCAATTAAAAATGCGATAATTAATCCAAAAATAAGCCCCAATCCACCAAATAACACTTCTGCAACAGAAGCCTTTACAAGTACTTCTTCAGTCCATTTTACAAAATCTACGACAAAATCTACTAGCCAGAATGTAATAAGATAAAAGACAATTGCCCCTAAAGCTGCCCTAACATAGGGCGAATCCAATAAAGGTAAGTTATTTATTTCTAATACAGAAAATAAGGACGGAATAAAAAAGATACCCAGGGTACCACCAACAAGCAAGAAACTTAATTGAACAATTCGTTTAATCATAGATTCACCTCCTACTAATACATTATAAACACTTTGATCGCTTTGAAACCTAATATTACATGGCTTTTAAATAAATGTTTTTGTTTTGACATGAATTTGTAAATAATTTGTACGAAAACAAAATTAAGTTAATTTTTACCAATTAATATATCAAATATCAGTTGGACATGTCAAAGATTAAGGCGGAATTACTCTACATTTGACGATCGATAAAATGTTGCTCCTGCAATCTTTCAAGTCCACGTCTAATCTTACGAGCTCTTACCTCTCCAATTCCTTCTACCTGATCTAATTCTTCTATCGAAGCCTTGACGATAGAGTGGAAATCTTTAAATGTAGCAATAAGATTATCAATAATTGGCATCGGTAACCGCGGAATTTTATAGAGCATTCGATAGCCTCTTGATGAAATTAACTCATCAACATTTACAGATGTAGTATATCCTAATAAACGCAAAATTACTGAATCATCTAGTAGATCTGTATTTGCTAATTCCTGAAGTCTCTTCAATACTGCTATGTAATCTAATTGAGGTTGGTATGAATAATCTCTTATAAGTAGAATGGCTTCTTCTTCAATGTTTGAAAGTAACTCGGTTAATTGTAAACGTATTAATCTTCCTTCTGTCCCTAGTTCATTAATATAGCTTAAAATTTCATTTTTAATACGCAGAACCATTTCAATTCGATGTAATACCTGCAGCACTTCGGATAAAGTGACAAGTTCCTCAAATTCAAGCGCTCCTAGATTTGTAATTCCTTGCTTGAGAACTAGTTTATATTTTTCTAAAGTTTGAATGGCTTGATTTGCTTTCGTTAATATTACACCAATATCTTTTAACGCATAACGTAAGTCACCTTTATACAAAGTGATAACATTTCTACGCTCAGATATCGCAATCACAAGACATCCTGTCTGTTTTGCAACTCTTTCAGCAGTTCGATGTCTCATTCCTGTTTCCGAGGAAATAATACCTGAGTCTGGCACCAGTTGAGCATTTGCTAATAGTATTTTGCTTCCTGTCTCATTTAAGATGATCGCTCCGTCCATCTTTGCTAATTCATATAGGTGGGCTGGTGAAAAAGGACAGTTTATTGTAAATCCCCCATCCACAAGTGAACGAACATCTTCATTATGCCCCATTACAATTAGACCCCCTGTCTTGGAGCGTAGAACATTTTCAATTCCATCACGAATCGGAGTTCCAGGTGCAATTAATTGTAAAATTTCTGCCTTTATCACCGCACTTGACCTATATTCCATTCCATTAGCCCCCTAAAGTAACTTTTAATGCCTCCCCGACATGATCCACACCAATTACTTCAATTCCGGCTGGAACACTCCAGTTCCCCATATTCTTCTTTGGGATAATAACTCTCTTAAATCCTAGTTTAGCTGCTTCCTGCACACGTTGCTCTATTCTCGATACCCTTCTTACCTCTCCAGTCAAACCTACTTCTCCAATTAAAACATCTGTAGCCGAAGAAACTTGATCTCGGAAGCTGGATGCAATACTTACAGCAACAGCTAAGTCTATTGCCGGCTCATCTAATTTAACGCCTCCTGCAACCTTTAAATAGGCATCTTGATTTTGCAACAATAAACCTACTCGCTTCTCCAGTACTGCCATTAATAAAGAAACACGACTCACATCTAGCCCGGTCGCCATACGCCTTGGATTTCCAAAGCTTGTAGGAGATACTAAGGCTTGGATTTCCACAAGTACCGGCCTGGTTCCCTCCATGGATGCGACAACAGTAGAACCTGATGCACCTTTTGAACGTTCCTCTAAAAAGATCTCAGATGGATTTTGAACTTCTTCTAACCCTTCCTCTTTCATTTCAAAAATTCCCATCTCATTCGTGGAACCAAAACGATTTTTGACTGCTCTAAGAATTCGGTAAGAGTGATGACGCTCTCCTTCAAAATATAGAACACTATCTACCATATGCTCTAATAAACGTGGTCCAGCAATATTTCCTTCCTTCGTTACGTGACCCACGATAAATATTGCAATCCCTTTTGACTTCGCAAGTCTCATCAGCTCAGCTGTGCATTCACGCACTTGTGATACACTTCCTGGTGCAGACTGTACTTCTGGATGATAAATAGTTTGAATGGAATCAATAACAACAAATGACGGGGAAAGCTCTTCAATAGCTTTTGTTATAAACTCAAGGTCCGTTTCTGCTAATACATATAATGCGTCAGAGGATACACGGAGGCGGTCTGCACGTAACTTTGTCTGCTTTACCGATTCTTCCCCTGATATATATAGCACACCTTGGTCTTTTGAGGACAAATATGAGGATATTTGAAGAAGTAATGTTGACTTACCTATTCCAGGATCTCCTCCGATAAGTACTAATGATCCTCGTACAATTCCTCCACCCAATACCCGATTAAATTCATTATTATCTGTTTTTATTCTAGGTTCTTGTATGGTCTCAACTTCTTTAAGCTTTACAGGTTTTGCATTTCCTTCGTTCATAGAGGCAGTAAACGTCAGCTTCCGAGAAGACTTGCTAGGTTCTAACTCCTCTGTTAATGTATTCCATGCTCCACAGCCAGGACATTTCCCCATCCATTTCGGTGATTCGTAACCACATGCTTGACATGTGAATTTTGTTTTTCGTTTAACCATAACAATCCTAATCTCCTAACCATTGTATTCATAGAAACATGATAACATAATCTTTCTTTTTGTAATTTTACAGTTTGACATCAGTTTTCATTTGAAAAAAGAGGGCAAAATGCCCTCTTCCTGTTACACTATTGTTTTTTCAACAGTACGTACAACAAACTCATTATCCTCAACAGCTAACTCCACACGTTGACCCTTTTCAATTGAACCTTTTAGAAGTTCTTCTGATAATCGGTCTTCTACATTTTTTTGGATAGATCTTCGTAATGGACGTGCACCATATTCTAAATCTGTTCCTTCTTCAGCAAGTTTATCAATTGCACTATCTGTCACAACAAGATCAATTTGCTGCTCAGTTAGACGCTTTTGTAATTGCTGAACCATAAGCGTTACGATTTCCTTTAAGTGTTTCTTCTCTAATGAGTGGAACACAATCATTTCATCAATACGGTTTAAGAATTCTGGACGGAACGCCTTTTTCAGCTCTTCCATCACTTTCCCTTTCATATCCTTATAATCTTGGTTTTCATCTTGAATATTGAAACCAACATATTTATTGCGTTTAAGCGTATCTGCCCCAACATTAGAAGTCATAATGACGATCGTATTTCTAAAATCTACTACACGTCCTTTAGAGTCTGTTAGTCTTCCGTCTTCTAATACTTGCAGTAGGATATTGAATACATCTGGGTGTGCTTTCTCGACTTCATCGAGTAATACAACCGAATATGGCTTTCTTCTAACCTTTTCTGTTAATTGTCCGCCTTCTTCATATCCTACATAACCAGGAGGTGAGCCGACTAAACGGGAAGTAGAGTGCTTCTCCATATATTCAGACATATCAATACGAATCATCGCATCATCATCACCGAACATCGCTTCAGCCAATGTACGTGCAAGCTCTGTTTTACCAATACCTGTTGGGCCAAGGAATATGAATGATCCAATTGGGCGTTTTGGATCTTTTAATCCCGCACGAGCACGTCGTACTGCTTTTGATACGGCAACAACTGCTTCGTCCTGTCCAATTACTCTAGAATGAAGAATTTCTTCTAACTTCAATAACTTTTCAGTTTCAGATTCTGCCAATTTTGATACTGGAATACGAGTCCAGCTGGCAACAACCAACGCAATATCCTCTGTCGTTACTTCTGAATTCTCTTGTCCTTGCTTTTCTTTCCATGTCTTTTTTGTCTCTTCCAGTTGCTCACGTAGCTTTTGCTCTGAATCGCGTAGAGATGCAGCCTTTTCAAATTCTTGGCTTTGAACCGCCGCATCCTTCTCTTTTCTAACTTCATCAAGCTTTAATTCAAGCTCCTTTAAGTTAGGAGGTGTAGTATAGGAACGTAGACGTACCTTTGATGCTGCCTCATCAATTAGATCTATTGCTTTATCTGGCAGGAACCGATCTGTAATATAACGGTCAGATAGCTTTACAGCTTCTACAATTGCCTCATCTGTAATGGACACACGGTGATGTGCCTCGTACCGGTCACGAAGGCCCTTTAAGATTTGGATAGATTCTTCCAGGGTAGGTTCATCCACTTGAATAGGCTGGAATCTTCGCTCAAGTGCTGCATCTTTTTCAATATATTTACGATACTCGTCTAATGTTGTAGCACCAATACATTGAAGCTCCCCTCTGGCAAGTGAAGGTTTTAAGATGTTAGATGCATCAATAGCACCTTCCGCTCCACCTGCACCGATTAACGTATGGAGCTCATCAATGAATAAAATAATATTTCCGGCCTGACGAATTTCATCCATAACTTTCTTTAGACGATCTTCAAATTCCCCGCGGTACTTAGTCCCTGCCACAACTGTTCCCATATCTAATGTCATGACTCTCTTATCACGTAAAATTTCCGGTACTTCGTTGTTTACGATTTGTTGTGCTAACCCTTCAGCTATTGCTGTTTTACCTACACCAGGTTCACCAATTAACACTGGATTATTCTTCGTACGACGGCTAAGTACTTCTATTACACGTTGTATTTCTTTGCTGCGCCCGATAACAGGATCTAAGCTTCCTTCCCTAGCTATCGACGTTAAATCTCTTGCTAAGCTATCCAGAGTTGGTGTATTTGCGTGTACAGATGTACCACCTTGATGAGAACCTGAAGATGACTCATTACTGCCTAATAACTGTAGCACTTGTTGACGTGCTTTATTTAAGCTAACTCCTAGATTATTTAATACTCTTGCTGCCACACCTTCTCCTTCACGGATTAGGCCAAGCAAAATATGTTCTGTTCCAACATAAGAATGTCCAAGCTTACGTGCTTCATCCATAGATAGCTCAATTACTTTCTTTGCCCTAGGAGTATAGTGAATTGTTTGAGTTGCATCTTGTCCTCGACCAATTAACGTTTCGACTTCTTTTTGAATCTTCTCAGGGCTGAGACCTAAAGCCTGAAGTGCTTTTGCTGCGATTCCTTCTCCTTCACGAACCAAACCTAATAAAATATGTTCTGTCCCAATATTGTTATGTCCAAGACGAACAGCTTCCTCTTGAGCTAAGGCTAATACCTTTTGAGCACGTTCTGTAAAACGTCCAAACATCATATTGTTTTGCCTCCTTCGTCATCCACGTTATCACTGTTTTCCATTTGTAATCGTTCTCTTATTAATGCAGCCCTGCGTATATCACGCTCGTTCGGCCTTAATGCGCCACCTGCAGATTGTTGCAAAAATCCTGGTTGTGTTAAAATCATTAGTTCATTAAGTATATTACGTGAAATATTTTTTATGAAGCCTAAATCAATCCCTAGGCGCACATCTGATAAGCAACCAGCCGCTTCCTTTGATTCAATGATTCTACTATGTGCCAATACTCCAAAAGAGCGGTATACTCTATCTTCCAGGTGAATGCCGGATGTCTTCATAAGCGTTTCTCTAGCTGACCTCTCTTGGACAATGAGCTGACTGACTACTGAATTTAAATCCTCTACAATATCTTCTTCTGCCTTACCTAGTGTAATTTGATTAGAGATTTGAAAGATATTCCCTAATGCTTCACTGCCCTCGCCGTATATACCTCTTACAACAAGGCCCAATTGGTTAATAGCTGGAACAATTCTATTAATTTGACCAGTCATGACTAGAGCTGGTAAATGCATCATGACAGAGGCTCTCATACCTGTCCCTACATTAGTCGGACAACTCGTTAGATAACCACTCTTTTCATCAAATGCATAGTCTATATGCTGTTCTAACCAATCATCTAAACCACCTGCAACATTCAATGCTTCTGTAAGTTGAAAACCAGGAAATAAACATTGAATTCGAATATGATCCTCTTCATTTATCATGATGCTTACTTCTTCATTTTCTGAAAGCAAGCATGCTCCAAATGCTGATTCTTCCGCTAGTTGTGGACTGATTAAGTGCTTTTCAACTAGTACTCGTTTTTCAATAGGCTGAAGCTCCTCCATTTTAAGGATCTCGAACTTCAAAGAGTCATCATAACTTCTGCCAACAAAGCTTTGCTCAAATTTCTCAACAATCTCTTTTAATTCATCATTTGTTGCAATGCTTGGAAACTGATAGACATCTATATTACGTGCTAGTCGTATTCTGCTGCTGAGCACAATATCTGAATCAGGTCCTTCTATTTCCATCCATGGACTAATTGCTTGCTTTATAAATCTCTGAAGCGACATAGTTTACTGTCCCTCCCCGTGCTGAACATTAAGCTTAGTCTCTAGTTCTCTAATTTGGTCACGAACGGTTGCAGCCTGTTCAAATTCCTCTTTTGATATGAGGTCACTTAGCTGTTCACGCAAGCTTTTTATTTCCTTTTGTACGTGAATCGTGCCTCCCATTCTCTTTGGGATTTTTCCTGTATGACTTGTATTTCCACTATGCAATCTTCTTAATATCGGTTCTAATTGTTGACTAAATGATTTATAACAGTTAGAACAACCAAACTTTCCTATTTTTGCAAACTGTTCAAAAGTCATATTACAACGGTCACAATGTAGCACTTCTTCTTGCGAGAAAGCGCTTTGTGCCTTTTCTTTAAACGGTTGTTCGAAATTTAATAGTCCTGCCAATAAATGATTAAATGAGAAACCACCATCTGAAAACATGGATAGCTCACCTTTCTCCTTTGCACACTGGTCACATAAATTAATTTCGGATTTCTCTCCATTTACGATTTTAGTAAAATGAAACTTTGCGGGTCGTTGCCCACATTCCTGACAAATCATATGCTCACCTCTCCAGAACTCGAACATATTTTTATTATTTATACCTTAATGTACTTAACATTGATTTTAGTAAACGTGATCGCAATTCATCTCGTTCTGGTAAATTCATATATAATACAGAACGGTCCATCACACTTAACATTATTTTTGCCTCACGACTTGAGATAATTTCCTCTTCAACCAAACGGATTATAATATCCTCACTATTTGATTGTGATACTTGTGAAGAAATTAATTGCAGGATTTGGTCAATTAAATGAGTCCGATCGTGTGATGTAACTTTAACAATACGGATATAACCTCCTCCACCTCTTTTGCTCTCAACTAAATAACCTCTTTCGAGAGTAAAACGAGTATTAATTACATAATTTATTTGAGAAGGAACACATTGAAATTTATCCGCAATCTCACTACGTTTAATTTCTATTGCCTTTTCCTTACTAACGTCTAATACTTGCTTTAAATAATGCTCTATAATGTCGGATATGTTACGCACTCGCCCCACCTCTCTGACTTTGACTATCTTTGACTATAACAATATTATATATAGCTCAATAAAAAATTTCAACTCCGCCAACTCATATCCTCTCTCTATCCTAGCCAAAAACGAATAGAAACATGATGACACTTTTAAAAAAAATGTATAATTTCCACTAGATTATATAAAATGACTGTTACTCAATCATCTAATTCAACCAACATATCCATACTAAATTGCACTATTATGGGCAATGTTGAAAAGAACTATTTTAGTTACGAGAACTTGCAACACTCAGAATACTGATCAAAGTTTTTTCGTATAGATTGTTGCTTTGCGTATTAATTCCAAATGACGGATTTCTATCTTAGTATCTAGTTACTACTATACATAAAGAGGGTTGTTCTTTTCTAACCCAACCTCTATTTGCTTCTAAGCCATGAACAAATGTACTAAAAGCAACAAAATCAGCTGAATAGCAGCAAATATCTTTAACTATTGGACAGATCCCTACTCATTATATATTAATTAAGAATACGTGGTAATTTCCTTATTCTCTTTTCACAATAACCGAATAATTTTTCCTATAAAAAAAAAGAGTAGCTGGTGAATCAGCTACTCTTTCTCTCAATGCTTGGCAACGTCCTACTCTCACAGGACTTGCACAGGATGTGCTAGCTTTTACGTTGCGCACAGGACGTGCGCTCCTTTAGCAGAAGTTCCTTTACTCATCAAATTAATTACTACCTATTATTCAATACAACAAAAAAAGTAACTGATTAATCAGTTACTTTTTTTCTCTTTGCTTGGCGACGTCCTACTCTCACAGGGACAAAGTCCCAACTACCATCGGCGCTGAAGAGCTTAACTTCCGTGTTCGGAATGGGAACGGGTGTGACCTCTTCGCCATCATCACCAAACTTTCGATCAAAAATAAGCGGCGAATTTCTTCGTCAGCTTCAACTTCTCCGGTGCTCATGAAGGATGAACTTCACTCCGCTCCTCAAAGTCTTGCTTCCTTGAACTTCTTGCTTCTTTTTGCTCTCAAAGAAGGTTTATTCCTTCAAAACTAGATAACGAATGTATTCATGAAAGTTTTACACTTTTTTATTATGGTTAAGTCCTCGACCTATTAGTATCTGTCAGCTCCACGTGTCGCCACGCTTCCACCTCAGACCTATC
>VTTJ01000015.1 GCA_008364785.1 Bacillus sp. BGMRC 2118
TATTAGGCACGCCGCCAGCGTTCGTCCTGAGCCAGGATCAAACTCTCCAATAAAGTGTTTGATTGCTCATTTTTGCTGGCTATCTATAATAGATAGTTTTAAATATTTTTGCGTTGGTTAAACCAACACGCTTGACGTTTTGTTTAGTTTTCAAAGAACTTTTTCTCAATCGCTCAAAAGCGACTTTATAAATATACCATCTTTATTTTTAAAGGTCAATACTTTTTAAAAAGTTTTTTTCTTTCGTAAAGACGTTATATTTTTTTCGAGAACGAGATTAAATATACCAAGTTTCTATTCTGTTTGCAACTAGTAAAATATTACAAACGAAAGAAGAGGAAGTGACTTTAAAAGTTAAAAGCCCTGCTTTTAGGCAGGGCTCATTATACTACTCAGTTTTACTTGCTTCCTTATGTCTCATTTGCGGGAATAGAAGCACGTCTCTAATAGAAGGAGAGTTCGTTAAAAGCATTACTAATCGATCGATCCCAATTCCTAAACCACCTGTTGGGGGCATTCCGTATTCTAGAGCTTCAATGAAATCCTCATCCATTTCATGTGCTTCATCATTGCCCTGCTCTTTTTCTTTTAGTTGAGCTTCGAAGCGCTCTTTTTGATCAATAGGATCATTGAGTTCAGTAAATGCATTTGCATGTTCTCTAGCTACAATAAACAATTCAAAACGATCTGTGAATCTTGGATCTTCCGGGTTTTTCTTTGCAAGAGGTGAAATTTCAACAGGATGTCCATAGATAAAAGTTGGCTGAATTAAGTTTTCTTCTACCTTTTGCTCAAAGAATTCATTAACGATGTGTCCATATAACATGTGTTCAGTAATCTGGATACCATGATCTTTTGCTAGTTGTCTTGCCTCATCAACAGACATCTCTTTCCAAAAGTCAACCCCTGTATATTCTTTTACTGCATCAACCATATGGAGTCTTTTCCATTGCGGTTCTAAATTTACTGTATGCTCACCATATGTAACTGTTGTTGTCCCGAGCACATCTTTAGCAATATGCGCAATTACATTTTCAGTTAGTGTCATAATATCTTGGTAGTCTTCGTAAGCAGCATATAGTTCTAACATCGTGAATTCCGGATTGTGTCTTGTTGAAATTCCTTCGTTTCTAAATACTCTCCCTATTTCATATACCTTCTCTAATCCGCCGACAATTAATCGTTTTAAATGTAATTCAATCGCAATACGCATGTAAAGAGTCATGTCCAGTGCATTATGATGGGTAATAAATGGACGAGCCGAAGCACCACCAGCAATTGAATGCATTGTTGGTGTTTCCACTTCTAAATAACCTTGATCATCAAGGTATCTTCTCATTGATTGGATGATTTTACTTCTCGTAATAAATGTATCGCGACTCTCAGGATTCATTATTAAATCAAGGTAGCGTTGACGGTAACGTTGTTCAACGTCTTTTAAGCCATGATATTTCTCAGGAAGTGGCTTTAATGACTTTGTTAGCAACTCAAAAGAAGACACTTTAATAGATAGTTCTCCTACTTGTGTTTTGAATACTGTACCTGTAACACCTACGATATCACCAAGGTCTGCTGAATCAAATACCTCATAAGCATCATCTCCAACAGCATCTTGTCTAATATAGAGTTGAATTTTCCCTGTTAGATCTTGAATGTGCGTGAACCCCGCTTTTCCTTTTCCACGCTTCGTCATGATACGCCCTGCAATTGTAGTTTCTATAGACAGTTCGTCTAATTCTTCTTTTGTTTTATCTCCATATAACTCTAATAATTCGTTCGATGCATGCGTACGGTCAAATCTCTTACCGAACGGGTCTAATCCCTTTTCACGAAGTTTATGTAGTTTCTCTCTACGTACCTTTAACTGGTCATTCAATTCTTCAAAACTCATCATTTTCACTCCAAGCTATTAGTATATAAACTATTTTCTAGAAGAAGGTCATTATCTCCTCTAAAGGTTAGTACATAATTATGTCCTTAATAGTTTTGTTGTTTGTTATAAATGAATAAAAACTGCCAGTTACATACTGGCAGTAGTACTCTTCTTTATGGGTATTATAGGTTAGTCTACTAGTGAAGTCAACGTGTTAGCCAACGTAGCTTTGTTTTTCTTCATTTACTTCGGTTTCTTCTACAAGCTGAGATAATAAACTTGCTAAATCACTTCTTGTATTCATCTCGTTAATTCCGTTACGTACCTTTGCATTTCCTCTGATACCTTTTAAATACCATGCAGCATGCTTTCTCATTTCTCTAACTGCTACGAACTCACCTTTTAATGCAATTAAACGATCAAGGTGTAGCAGGCACACATCAATTTTTTCCTGAACAGAAGGCTCTTCAATTAGCTCTCCGGTTTCGAGATATTTAACTGTTTGATAGATCATCCAAGGGTTACCTAGCGCGGCACGGCCAATCATAACACCATCTACGCCTGTTTCTAGCAGCATTCTTTTTGCATCTTGCGGTGTTTTCACATCACCGTTTCCAATTACGGGTATGTTTACTGATTGTTTTACTTCTTTAATGATATCCCAGTTCGCAGTACCCTCATACATCTGAACTCTGGTTCTCCCATGCAACGCAACAGCCTGACCACCAGCACGTTCTACTGCTCTGGCGTTCTCAACTGCAAAAACATGGTCATCATCCCATCCCATACGCATCTTTACCGTTACGGGTTTATCAACTGCATCTGCTACAGCTGCAACCATTTCATAGATTTTATTCGGATCTAATAGCCATTTCGCACCGGCGTCACATTTTGTGATTTTAGGTACTGGACATCCCATATTGATATCAATAATGTCTGCTGTTGTGTTTTTATCAACAAACTTCGCTGCTTCTACTAATGTTTCTTTTTCCCCGCCGAAGATTTGTAAGCTTAACGGCTTCTCTTGCTCATCGATATATAGCATGCCCATTGTTCTAGCATTTTTATAAAGGATTGCTTTATCACTAACCATTTCAGCGCATACTAATCCTGCTCCGAATTCCTTTACCGTTAGACGGAATGCAGAGTTGCATACTCCCGCCATTGGAGCTAGTACAACTTGGTTTTTCATTTGAATATTACCGATTTTCAGCATAGTACCATCTCCTATCTACTACTCTTTAGGTGCTAGGTCCTCTACCGTGACCTTTAACACTTTAGCTACTTCATTTAGTAGCTCTTCACTTGGCGCACGATTTCCCCGTTCAATTTCCCCTAGAATAGATACAGAAATGCCGATATTCTTCGCAAAACTTTCTTGTGTGAAACCCTTTAATTTGCGAAAAGCTCGAATACGTCTTCCCCACTTTTCTGCTTCCATATTTGAACCCCATCTCTATCTTTTAGTTCATTGACAATATGACTAATCATAACTCCCTTTATTGTAAGCTCAGGAGTAACCTCCATGAGCGGCAACATAACAAATGCACGTTCACTCATCCTTGGATGAGGTACAATTAGCTGTTCATCCTCAATATTTTCTTGGTTATACAATAAAATGTCAAGGTCTAACGTTCTTGGACCCCATCTAATTTCCCTCTTCCTACCAAGATCCTGTTCAATTCGTAATATAGTATGTAACAAATCAAAGGCTGATAGGCTGGTTCTAACTTCCAATACCATATTTAAAAATGAATCTTGGTCTGTATATCCAACAGGTTCTGTTTCATAAATGGATGAGAAATTTACAATTTCAATCTCCGAATGGTTAAAAAGTGCTTGTGTTGCTCCTTTTAAATAACCCAATCGATCCTGAATGTTTGAACCCAAGCCGATGAAAGCATAGTTCTTCATTCCCTACCTCTCGTTAATTCAATACTTACAGATTTGTAGTAGCCTGGAATGGGTGGGTCTGGTTTTATTAATTTTATCTTACATTCCGCTATGAGTGGAAATGAATTCAATATACTTGCACAAATTGACTCTGCTACTGCTTCTATTAACTTTTTCGGTTCTCCCTCTACAATATCCCGGCAAAGTGTATATACCTCTGCGTAATTTACTGTATCCTGGAGATTATCACTTTTACCAGCTATTGATAAATCTATTGATAAAGATAAATTCACATTAAAACGTTGGCCTATTTTTGTTTCCTCCGGAAGTACTCCGTGATAACCATAGAATAGCATGTCATTCAGTTCTATCTTATCCATGAGTAATTCCCCCTTTCCCTACCAATACATCCATGACCTTTGACATTTTAGAGATCGATTTTACATCATGTACACGCATAATGTGACAACCCTTTTGTATCCCTAGACAAACTGTTGCCCCTGTCCCCTCCATTCTCTCAATAGGAGGAACATCTAAAATTTGGCCAATAAACGACTTTCTTGAAGTGCCTAATAAAACAGGGTAACCAAGGTTAGCAATTTGGTCGAGATTTTTCATGACTTCTATATTGATTTCGAAATCCTTCGCAAATCCAATACCAGGGTCTAAGATAATTTTTTCATCTTTCACTCCGGCACGCTTGCAAATCTCAATGCTCTCTACTAAGTCCGCGATAACATTCTGCATGAGATTTGTATAGTTTTTATTAGCACGGTTATGCATCAGGATGATTGGAACATTATAATATGCAGCAACCTCAGCCATCTTTGGGTCTGCTTTAGCTCCCCAAATATCATTAATGATATGCGCTCCTGCTTCTATTGCCTGTTTTGCCACTTCCGATTTATACGTATCTATAGAGATCGGCACATTAACTTGCTTGGAAAGTTCTTTGATTACTGGGGCTGTCCGACTAATCTCTTCTTCTACTGTTATTTCTGTATAGCCAGGTCTTGTCGATTCTCCACCAATATCAATAATATCCGCACCTTCTGAAATCATCTGTGTTGCATGATTAATTGCGTTATTAATTTGATTATAATTACCACCGTCTGAGAAAGAGTCAGGTGTAACATTTAAAATACCCATAATAAATGTCTTCTGCGTCATATCCAACTTATGTGGTCCACATGTAATGGTTGAATATATCATTCAATCAATCCTCTCGAACATCTTTTAAAGAGAGCAGATCTTGTTTACACTTCTGATAATCTGCCATTAATAATTTTACATACTCACCATTTTTCCCTGGAAATTTTGTATCGTTCACTTGTGTGAGAGCAACAATTTCTTGTATAGAATTCGTAATAAACACTTCTTCACTCGTCAATAACTCTTCTAGTAAGAAGAATCCCTCTGAATAAGGAATATTTCTCTTCTGTAACAAGCGTAAGATAAACTTTCTCGTGATACCATTTAATATGCCTGTTTTCGTATCAGGTGTATAAACTATACCGTTTTTAACCCAGAAAATATTTGAAACAATCCCCTCTGCAATATAGCCTTCTTTTGTTAAAAAGATTCCTTCTAGATCGAGGGCTTGTCCAAGTTCCCGCTTGCCGAGAATATTATTCATATAATGATGAGATTTTAAGCGTTTTGTCCCTTCGGGGGTATTACGGATTGTTGTAAGGATTCTACCCTTCTTTTCTATGTTCATAGAAGGAAGGGATTTTATATATATAATCATGGTTGGTTTATCATATGGCTCTGTCGTTAAACCTAACCCCTCATCTCCTGCAGAGATCGTTAATCTTATGTATGCATTATCAAGGTTATTTTTATTTAGTAATTCTTTAATTATTTTTGATACTTGATCATTTGTCATATTCCAGTTAATTTGTAACTCCCTTAACCCATTTCTGAGACGATCTAAATGATCATCTAACAAAAAAGGGTGGCCTTGGTACACCCGAAAAGTCTCGAATAAACCAAGGCCATACATATATCCATGATCAAAAATGGAGATTTTTGCTTCGTCCTCCGATACAAACTGGCCATTTAAATAGATGTACATGACGTAGTTTTCGTTCCTCCATATGTTTCAATAAAGTTTTGCAGCAGCTTTTTTCCAGCAGATGTCATGATGGATTCCGGATGGAATTGAACACCCTCAATGGGTAATGACTTATGCCGTAAACCCATAATTTCACCTTCTTCAGTCCAAGATGTCACTTCTAATTCTTCTGGTAGTGTTTCCTTTTTTACAATAAGTGAGTGATATCTAGTAGCTGTAAAAGGTTGTTCTAACTCAGTATATACCGCTTTCCCATCATGATATATTGGTGAGGTTTTCCCATGCATCAAACGTTCTGCCCGGACAACCTCTCCACCAAATACTTGGGCAATGGATTGGTGCCCAAGGCAAACGCCAAAAATCGGGATCTTCCCAGCAAAGTGAGATATCGCTTCAAGGCTTATACCTGCCTCATTTGGACTGCACGGACCAGGAGAAATCATTAAAAAGCTAGGAGCTAGCTGTTCAATTTCCTCAATTGTAATTTTATCGTTTCTCTTTACAATAAGCTCTTGTCCTAACTCACCTAAATATTGAACTAAATTAAACGTAAATGAGTCATAGTTATCAATCATTAAAATCATTTCTCATCTCTCCTCTACTCAACTAATTGTTACCTTAACCTTCTCTTCTGCTACTTCTTTTGCCTTCCAAAGTGCTTTTGCTTTTTTCAACGACTCTTTATATTCATAAGTCGGATTGGAGTCTATGACAACTCCTGCTCCAGCTTGAATATGTGCGATTTCGTTTGCAACCATCATAGTACGAATCGCGATGTTTAACTCCATATCACCATTATAACCAATCCAGCCGATAGAGCCAGTATATATTCCACGTCTAACCGGTTCTAATTCTTCAATAATCTCCATTGTTCTTACTTTGGGAGCTCCAGTAATCGTTCCTCCTGGGAATACTGCATCAATAACATCATATGCATCAAAATGATCTGCTACTTCACCCTTAACATTGGAAACGATATGCATGACATGTGAGTAGCGTTCAATGACCATAAATTCATCTACCTCTACTGTTCCAAATTTGCATACTTTCCCTAAATCATTTCTCTCTAAATCCACTAACATAACATGCTCTGCACGTTCCTTTTCATTTTGAATGAGTTCTTGAGCAAGTTTCTCGTCTTCTGCTTCATTACTACCTCTTGAGCGAGTACCTGCAATTGGCCGAGTACTCAACGTTTCACCTGACTTTTTCACAAGTAATTCCGGGGATCCAGAAACAATTTGGAATTCAGGCGTATGAATATAGGCCATGTATGGTGAGGGGTTAATCGTACGTAATGAGCTATATACATCTATTGGATTGACATGAAGCTTTTGAGATTGTCTAACTGATAAGTTGACCTGAAAAATATCTCCTTGTGATATATAATCCTGAATTTTGTTTACCGCAAGTCCAAACTCATTGTCAGTAAATGATACACAGATATCATTATTCTCTGCTTTCTGATCATATGTATCCTGGTTTGAATTCATTGATTGTAACCAAAGCTCTTTCATTTGCATCAATCTAATAGATGCTTCCTTTTCTTGCTCTTTATCCCTACATGTTACAATGAACAGCTCTTCTTTTTCATGATCATATATAAAGACATCATTATAGATTAAAAAATACAAATCAGGAGTATTCAGATCATCTTTAGCTATACTCGGTAGATCTTCAATGTATCTTGCATAGTCATAGCTGATAAAGCCAATCGCACCACATTGGAAATCAGGAAGCTCTGGATTATGTTCTACTTGGAAATCCTTCAACCAATTTCTCATGTTATGTAAAGGGTTTCCTTCAATTGTAGTAGTCGTGTTATTTGTCGTTATTTGCATGTTGTGATCTTTTCCATTTAAAAGTGCGACCGGTTCGAATCCCATGATACTATACTTACCATCGCGACCACTCTCTAGAAGTGCTACATGTGTATATAAATTACTTAATAAACGAAACTGAGGAAACCATTTTTCTTTGTTTACTTTCAATTTTATGTAAAATGGATACCTTTTCCCCATTTCTCCACATCCCTTTAGTTTATTTCTTTTGCCAACAAGTACTTTACATAATTCATCGTAACACCACATCTATGTGTTTAGGATAAAGAAAATTCGACAAGTGCCTGGCACCAATCCACAAAAAAAGAACAACCTTAATCAAAAGGTTGTTCTTTTCTGTGTTATTCTTCGAATTGGTATAAAGGTGTGCTCAGGTATCTTTCGCCGTTACTTGGGATGATGGCCAGAACTTTTTTGCCTTTTCCTAATTCTTTTGCAACTTTTAGTGCAGCAAAAATTGCAGCACCTGAGGAGATACCACCAAGAATTCCTTCTTCACGTGCAGCACGTCTTGCATAATCAAATGCTTCCTCATTCTTCACATGAATAATTTCATCATATAAGGAAGTATTTAGAACATCTGGTACGAAGTTAGCACCAATTCCTTGGATTTTATGAGGACCTGGCTTACCTCCTGCTAAAATTGAAGAGTCAGCAGGTTCAACTGCATATAACTTAATAGTTGGGTAGTGTTGCTTCAATACTTCTCCAGCACCTGTAATTGTACCACCTGTTCCGATTCCTGCGATGAATGCATCTAGTTGGTCACCCATTTGCTCTACAATCTCAGGTCCAGTTGTTAAGCGGTGTACCTCTGGATTTGCTTCATTTTTAAATTGTTGAGGCATGAAATATCCCTTTTCTGTTGCCAGTTCTTCCGCTCTTTTTACAGCACCGTTCATTCCTTCTGGACCTGGTGTAAGTTCAATCTCAGCACCATATGCACGTAGTAGATTACGTCTTTCCATACTCATTGTTTCAGGCATTGCAACAATAAGTTTATATCCTTTAGCCGCCGCAACCATAGCTAAGCCGATTCCTGTATTACCACTAGTAGGCTCAATGATTGTGTCTCCTAGCTTTAATGTGCCATTTTTTTCAGCTGTTTCAACCATTGCTAATGCTATACGATCTTTCACACTACTTCCAGGATTCATATATTCTAGTTTTAAATAAACATCTGCCATTTCCTCGTCAACTAATCTGTTTAGTTTCACCACAGGTGTTTTACCAATTAATTCATTAATCGAATCTGCTACTCTCATTCATCTCACTCCCTAATACCTAGTATTTTTATAGGTTATATAAAGATTATCGTATAAGGATGTGAGATATGTCAATTATTCAGCATCCTCATAAAACCATTCTACATCCGTTTCATTCCAAAATTGCTCAGCTGTAACTCTTCCTTCAATTTGTCCAAGTGCAAGTTGTCTCCTAATATGATTCTTTACATCTTCATAGGCATATTCCTTACCTTCAATAATTTCATGTAGGTAAACAATTGCAAACTCATCTCCAACCTGCACCGGACCTTCAAATGTTGATGGTTTCATGGATGAGATTACATCCACATATTTATCCGGTAAGAAACCACTTTCCTTTGAAAGGTATCCTAAATCTCCGCCTTGATTAGATGAAAATTCATCAGTTGATTTCTCCATTGCTAAAACTGTGAAATCAGAACCATTGTTTAATTCTTCCACAACTTGGTCTGCCTCTTCTTTTGTTTTCACTGTAATATGTGATAAATGGTACGTAGTCGGAATTTTATAAAGACTTTCATTTTCCTTAAAAAACTTCTGAATATCTTCATCTAAAATTGTAACGTCTCTCGTTAACATCTCTTCTAACAATATGTTGTATTCGATTTGCTTCTTCCAGTCTTCTTCATCTGTTAGCGTTTGATGATCAGCTGCATTGTACATTGCTTTAATCATCGTTAACTCCTGCTCAATTACTTCTTTACTTACTTTAATATTATATTTATCTGCAAGTTGATATATCACTTCACGATTAATCACTTCACGAAGTGTATCTTTCCCATACAATTTTTCTAACCTGTGTAACCACTCTTGCCTTGTAATGTTGTGCTCCCCCACTGTTGCAACCACTTCATCTGTTGATGATGCAGTTTCTACAGAAGCAGGCACTTCAATTTTCTCCTTATTAAACCACATTGTAAGTGTCAGGCAGTTTGTTACAACTAAAACAAATACAACAATCCATACCCCTTTGTTAGCCACGTTCAACTCTCCCCGAATTTCTTAGTCTTGTGGTAATAATGATATAAGTTCTTCTCTATTTATATGATAAGTTTCATTGCAGAAATGACATTGTGCTTCAGCTTTTCCATCTTTCTCAATCATATCTTCAATTTCTTCCTTACCTAAACTCTTAATTGCATTTTCTATTCTTTCCTTTGAACATGGGCAATGGAAGGATATCGGCATTTTATCTAATACCTTTACATTTCCTTTACCTAATACTTCCTCTAAGATTTCTTCTGGTGATAAACCTTTTTGAACAAGCTTTGAGATTGGTTCGATTGTTTGCAGTCTTTGTTCAATACTTGAGATCGTTTCTTCAGTCGCACCTGGTAAAAGCTGAATGATAAATCCACCTGAAGCTAAAATAGACTTGTCAGGGTTCACCAATACACCTACACCGACTGATGAATTAGTTTGTTCAGAGGTTACGAAGTAGTATGTAAAATCTTCTCCCAACTCACCTGAAACAATCGGTGTTTGCCCACTAAAATGTTCACGTAAACCAAGATCTTTTACGACAGATAAATACCCATCACGACCAACTGCTCTAGCTACATCAAGCTTTCCTTGTTTATTTAACTCAAAATCAACATGTGGATTCGTAACATAACCACGGACACGCCCTGTTCCATCACTATCTACAATGATGGCACCAATGGGACCGCCACCTTCAATCTTAATTGTTAGTTTATCATTACCCTTTAACATTGCACCCATCATTACACCTGCTGTCATCGCACGTCCCAATGCCGCAGATGTAGTCGGCCACGTATCATGGCGTTTTTGAGCTTCACTTACTGTTTCTGTTGAACGCACTGCAAATGCTCTTACCTGTGCATCATATGCAAGAGCTCGAATTAAATAATCAGACAAAGTACATACCCCTTTTCTAGTCGTTCTTTTGGTTGCGTAAATAAATTAAATGTAATCCCTTTAGTGTTAGGAATGGATCAATAATATCTATAATGTTTGATTCATTTGAAATCAATGCAGCCAATCCACCAGTTGCAATTACCTTAGGATTTGTTCCCGATTCTTCCTTCATACGTCTGACGATTCCCTCAACTTGTCCAACATATCCATAAACAATCCCTGCCTGCATAGCTGTAACTGTGTTTTTACCTATTATCGTCTCTGTTCTCGCAATCTCAATACGAGGTAATTTAGCTGCTTTAGAATAAAGGGCTTCAGTAGATATGCTAACACCTGGTGCAATTGCACCACCCATATATTCCTTGTCTTCATTTATGTAGCAATATGTGGTTGCTGTCCCAAAGTCTACTATGATTAATGGACTTCCATATTGAGCAATTCCCGCAACGGCATTTACAATACGATCTGCTCCCACTTCACGCGGGTTTTCATATTTAATATTCAAGCCTGTTTTTATACCTGGTCCAACAACAAGTGGATTTAAATTGAAATACTTCTTACACATTCTTTCAAGTGCAAACATGATTGGTGGAACAACAGATGAAATGATTATTCCTGTAATATCTGAGTATGAAATGTTTTCATGTGCCAGCAGTGATTTAATGAGCATTCCATATTCATCTTCCGTTTTATTACGGCTAGTTTCAATTCTCCAATGATATTTCAATGTATCTTGATCATAAACACCCAATACTGTATTTGTATTCCCTACATCTAGTACAAAAATCATCGTATCACCTTCTAGTTTTCTCTTTTTAATTATTGCCAATCATTCTTCATCTTACCATAACTTCTAGCACTAAAACAGTTTTCCAACTCAGTGATCTTTAAAAGGTAAGTACCTTTTAAAGTAGTTCAAAAAAAAGAAGCTAAGGCAATTGCCTTAACTTCTACTTTTCTTCTTCATCTTCCTTTTTTGAGTGAATGTTTACCTTTACATCATCTGACTTCGTTTCAGTCGGTACTTTTACGTCCACTGATTTAGTGTCAGTTGTTGATGAAGTTTCATTATTCTCTGGAAGCTTTCCATTATCATATAAATGCTTAATTTGAGCAGCATCTAACGTCTCAACCTCTAATAACGTTTGAGCAACAAGCTCTAATTTATCTCGGTTCTCTGTTAGTATTTTTCTTGCTCTTTCATACGAGTCTTTGATAAACGTTTGAATTTCAATATCAATTTCATACGCAATCTTATCACTGTAGTTTTGTTCGTTATGAATGTCTCTTCCAAGGAATACCTGGCCACCTTGTGCTTGACCAAACTGCAGAGGTCCAAGTTTGTCACTCATACCGTATTCAGTTACCATCTTACGAGCAATACCTGTAGCGCGTTGGAAATCATTATGAGCTCCGGTACTTACTTCACCGAATACAATCTCCTCTGCCACACGACCACCCAATAGTCCTGTAATTTTGTCTAACAGCTCTGGCTTTGTCATAAAGTAGCGGTCTTCTTTTGGAAGCATCACTGCATAACCACCAGCTTGCCCTCTAGGAACAATTGTTACTTTGTGAACTGTATCTGCTTCATCAAGAACCAAACCGATAATTGTATGTCCAGCTTCGTGATAAGCTACAATATTTCGCTCTTTCTTGGAAATAACGCGGCTCTTCTTTGATGGTCCTGCAATGACTCTGTCTGTTGCTTCATCAATATCATCAGGTTCAATTTGCTTCTTATTATGACGTGCAGCAACTAATGCTGCTTCATTTAAAAGGTTCTCTAGATCTGCTCCCGAGAAGCCTGGTGTACGAGCGGCAATTGCTTTTAAATCAATCTTATCAGATAAAGGCTTGTTGCGAGCATGAACTCGTAATACTGCTTCACGTCCTTTTAAGTCTGGGCGGTCTACCGTAATTTGTCTGTCAAAACGGCCCGGACGTAATAAGGCAGGGTCTAATATATCTGGGCGGTTTGTCGCAGCAACGATAATAATACCTTCATTAGCTCCGAAACCATCCATTTCAACTAGTAATTGGTTTAATGTTTGTTCTCTCTCATCATGACCTCCGCCAACTCCAGCTCCACGCTGACGTCCAACAGCATCTATTTCATCAATGAAGATAATACACGGTGCGTTTTTCTTAGCATTCTCGAATAAATCTCTTACACGTGAAGCCCCTACACCGACAAACATTTCTACGAAGTCTGAACCACTGATTGAGAAGAACGGTACACCAGCTTCTCCTGCAACCGCACGAGCAAGTAATGTTTTACCAGTACCAGGAGGTCCGACTAATAGAATCCCCTTAGGTATTCTTGCACCTAATTCAGCAAACTTTCGTGGATCTTTTAAGAACTCTACAACTTCTACTAATTCTTGCTTTTCTTCATCCGCTCCTGCTACATCCTTGAAGCGAACCTTTTTCTTTTCTTCACTATAAAGCTTAGCCTTACTTTTACCAAAGTTCATTACACGGCTTCCGCCACCCTGAGCTTGGTTTAATAAGAAGAAGAATAAGATGAAGATGATGACAAATGGGATAATTGACGTAAAGAATGTTACCCATCCACTCGTTTCCTCTGCCGGTATAATCTTAACCTTTGCAGATCGAGCTAAATTTTCCACATGTTCTGCCATTTGTGGACTGTTATTCAAAATATGTGTTACAAAGACTTGCTCTTCTTCCTTATAACTTTTCAGCTGACCACGTATTTCTAATACCGCAAGTCTAGGCTGAATGGTTATTTCCTTAACTTCTCCATCTTCTATGTACTGAGTCAACTGAGTATAATTTAATTCCTCAGTTTTTTGACCTGAACCATTGAAGAAGCTAACGACCCCTATTACAACTAAAAAGATTAATAAATAAAAGATGGTATTACGGAAGATCCGATTCATCTCTTTCCTCCTCCCACAGCGAACAACTATAATAAAAATACTATCATAATGATATAATTCATTACAAATGATTACATTTGTCCTAACTCTTTTAAAATACGCAAGATTTTACACATTATGCATTTTGATATACTTCTGGCTTTAAAACTCCGATATATGACAAGTTACGATACTTCTCCGCATAATCAAGACCATATCCTACTACAAACTCATCTGGAACTATAAAACCAATATAGTCAGCCTTGATATCCACCTTTCTGCCTGTAGGCTTGTCAAGAAGTGTGACAATCTTGATGGATTTTGCTTTACGGTACTTAAATAGCTCTACTAAATAGCTTAACGTTAAACCACTGTCAATAATATCTTCAATAATAAGAATGTCTCTTCCTTCAACCGACGTGTCTAAATCTTTAATGATTTTTACCTCGCCCGAAGATACAGTTGAATTCCCATAACTAGAAACATCCATAAAATCCATCTCAAGGTGTGTATTTACTCGTTTTAGTAAATCACCCATAAATGGCATTGCACCCTTTAACACACCGATTGCTAACGGAAACTTGTCAGCATAATCCTTTGTAAGTATTTCTCCAAGTTCTTTTGCTTTTGCTTGTATTTCTTCTTCTGAGATTAAAACTTTTTCAATTTCTCCATGCATAATTACGGTCCTCCTAGATGTTCATCGCCTTTTATACTGCAATACTATGTATGATAACTGCGTGTTTTCTGATGTTTCAAACCTTGATTTTTTAAGTCCTGGTAACCAAAGAACATTTCCTTCACTATCCTCAACTACTGGCCATGAATCTCGATTATGAATCGGTATTTTTGCATCAATAAAGATATCTTTTATTTTTCGTGAACCATTCATACCCTTTAATTGAATTTTGTCTCCGTGTCTTCGATTTCTCACAATCAAAGGAAATTCAATATCTAAAGGATTAATGATGAACTGATTGTGACTTAGCTGCCGCGGATAATCAGTCGTTTCTATAACTGATATCTCATCACCCGCTGGAAGCGAAACCTTGTCCCCTTTCCACAAAAAATACGAGTATGTATTTACTTTTTCCTCTTGGAACGTAAACATACAAAAATCATAAGACCTTTTCACAATTAACCCTTTTGGAAACGTTAAGTGCCCAGAAGGATGGCTGCTGGTAATTAAATGAAAAATTTGTTCAATATGTAAAGAACTTAAAGAACTCGGTAAAACATTATAAAGATAGTTTAATATTAGTTGAAGTCCTCTTCTTTGTAAAGGAATAGGCTGATTACAGAAATCTGGTATTGAAATGACTAATTCTGTGGTACTTTTCCTTTTTATAACTGTATTCATACTTTTGATTGTTAATTCCTCTAAATATGCTTGATCCTCCAGTTGTCTCTCACTAAATTGCTGGAACAAAGTATGTACGTTTGGATTCTCATTTTTCAAAAAGGGTAGTATTACCTTTCTGATTCTATTTCTTGTATAGGTATCTTTTTCATTAGATGGGTCGAACCGTGGCTCAAGCTGATTCACTTCACAATATTGTAAGATTTCTTCCTTAGTAACAGGCAATAATGGCCGGATTACATGGCCGTCTTCAAACGCGCGTTTTGCTTGAATACCTGCCATTGATTTTCCTGTTGCCCCACGCAACAACCTCATTAAAATGGTTTCGACCTGATCATCACCATGATGAGCTAATGCTAAATAAGTTGCCGCATGCTTTTTCATAACTTCTGCAAAAAAGCGATACCGACATTCTCGTGCTGCAACTTGACTAGATAAATTTTGTTTTAATTGATATTCTGTCACATTGATTTGAGTTGTTTCACAAGGAATTTGGTGCTCATAACAATAATGCTCTACATACTTCATTTCAGCCTTTGATTGTTCGCCTCTAAACATATGGTCAACATGGGCTGCTATAATTCGCCATCCCTCTTTTTCTTTTTGAGAGTAGAGATAGTGTAATAGTGCAAGAGAATCAGGTCCACCAGAAACACCTACAACAATGGTGGAATCTTTAGGAAGCAAATGATGTTTGTTTATAAAACTTTTTACCTTTTCAATCATGATAAGACCGTTCCGTTCTTTTTAAATGGCTGTTTTCGTATAAATTGTTGCTTTCGTAAAAATCCCAAATCCCGGATTTTTACCATAGTATCTAGTTACTAGTATATATAAAGAGAGTCGCTCTTTTCTAATTCAACCTCATTTTGCTTCTAAAACTGGTTGTACACCCAGATTAATTGTACTAAAAGCAACAAAGTTTTAGAAAAGAGCCTTTTAAATTTACTTATCATTATCGTATCATTTGATCTGTATTACACCAAGTTATATTAATTGACCGTACACATATAGGAAATATGCGCCTAATAAAAAGACAAAAATGAGAATTGTTTCAAATACCCCTTTTTTTCCTTTCTTCTTTTTTACTATCTTTTGTCCTTTTCTTGTCATTGAAGCAGTAGGCTTTTGGTGCTTGGCTGGCTGCTGACTATAAGCTTTAGGCTTAGATTTTGTTGGAACAGAACGTGCATTACTCATAGCAGAGATCAAGTCTTTCCTCATATCTAATGCATTTTTATATTTTCCCTCAATAGCATACATTAAGACATGCTCAAACTTTTGAAGGGAGGAAGTGCTTGTTATGATATCTCTTAGTTGTTTCTCTCCACCTGAGGAACTTTTATTAAACCTTTTTTGCAAGGAAGCATTGATTATTATCATCGCAACAGCAAATAAATCATAAGAGGGTTCCGCGACTCTTGATCCTACCCCCCAGTAACCCCGATCAAAAAACTCGGTGAACTCTTTTATAGACCGACCTTGTACTGTTACCCCACCTACATCTAGCCACCTTACCTTAGGAGGTGGTCCTGTCACAAGCAAATTATCAGGCTTTAGATCACCGAATACCCAACCAGCTGAATGCAGCTTGTCTAAATCTTGTAAGAGTTGAGACGAAAGGATACCGATCCACTCATTGCCTCTTCCATTTACAAATGTTAAAAATTCCTCTCCCTTTACATATTCCATTACATAAAAGGGAATGGTTACTCCTAATTCCGGGCGGAACCAATCATCAACATCTAGCAAAGAAGGCCCAAGTGTAGACTCTTGGACCTTTGAAAAGTGTCGTAATACATTTACTTCTGATGTAATTGACATATTATTATCACTTAACTTAATTGCTACTAACCCCGCTGTACCACTGGCTAAATATACATATCCATTTGCTCCGTATCCTAATGGCTTTAAAATCCGATAAGACTGTTTATGCCACTTCCCAGTTATAACAGTGCCTGAAGAAGCTTTACATGCCGGATTCTTCAATGTATTGTTCATCACGGGAAATCAAACTCCTTAAAGATCGTTTCTTCTCAAAGTGCGACAGCGCTTCACGAATTGCAGGACCTGTTGGTGTAATTCCTCCTGAAGTCAACTTAGGGAACACGGAGGATAATGACTCAAGTCTAGGAGTCCAGTCTAGTATCTTTTCTACCTCTTTACGTTTCCCAGGAAATACGAATACAGAGAATCTATTATCTCCCATACGTGCATTTAGACTAATAGATAGGTCTAATAATGCTTCTTTCACGGTTGGAAGTTTATACTTCATACTGGCGCTTGTATCTACTAAGACTAAAACTTCTAATTCTACTGTTTCTCCAAGTTCATCAACAATTTCCATTACCTCTCCACGCTTTTCCGGTGGTAAGTCCTCCATTGATGTATTAGAACCTAGTATTTGCTTTAACTCATTATTTACAACACCCTGTAGTGTCTGGGTCATTCCTTTTCTAGTGACCATCTGAACTGTTTGTGACAGTTGCTGTGCATATACAACCTGACTTACCCCACCGCCAGACATTGCAATTCCCTCTATTTCTTGCATTCCTTTTTCATCAATTGTATCTTGTTCCATTACTCCAATTACATTGACAGTAATCCCTTCTTCTCTTGCAAGAGCAGCCATCGCAATTGGATCTTCCCCTTGATTTGAGCAGCCATCAGTAATTAATAGAATCTGCTTGATTGTACCTTTTTTCATGCTTCATCCCCTCCAGGTTCAATAGTATTATCATCATTGACGGAATGAGAGCCTTTTATACGTTTCTACTATTTTTTTACTCCTGTTTTCTAGAGATTGATTTTCCCTTGAAAGATGATGTTAAGTTGTGGTCAGGTATCAAATTATTACGGACTTTTCCTCATAGACTAGTAGATATCTACATAACCTTCTTACGTTGAAGTGGAATAGCTGCCCATCTAGGCAAGTTACGTTTTACCTTTGCTACTACAATTGTCATATCATCTTCAATCTGGCCACCTCTTGAGCGTATGACCTCCTCCATGATAATATCTGCTATCTCCTGAGGATCATCTGTTTGAACTTCATTTATTTTTCTCTTCATCCACATTTCATAGTTTTCAACATGTTTTGGACCTTCAAAAATACCATCACTCATCATAATCAGAAGGTCACCTGCCTTCAGCTGTTCACTAACAACATCTACATCAAACTCCTGGATGATTCCCATCGGTAGATTACTCGCCTCAATCTTTAATACGCGGTCACCACGTTTTACGAAGCTTGGAGTTGAACCGATCTTTAAAAATCTAGCACTTGCATCCTGCAGGTCTATCATTGCTAAATCAAGTGTTGTGAAAATCTCATCTGTTGTTCGTAGTGACAAAACAGAGTTAACTGATTTAATGGCTACCTTTTCCTCTATACCGCTTTGAAGTATTTTTTGTAATAGCATTAAGGTTTCATTACTCTCTAAGTGAGCACGCTCTCCATTGCCCATACCATCACTAATAGCTATGGCATATTTTCCTGCACCAAGCTCCATTGTAGAGTAACTATCACCTGATACTAGGCCTCCACCCATTGCAGCATTGGCAATTCCAGTTTCAATGACAAATGTTTTGGCTGAACCGAAACTAACATAACAGTTCCCATTAGGAAATGCTGCACACTCTTCCCTCTTCACCACTATCGTCTCTTGTAAGATATCTGATAATATGGGTGCGATCAGCTTTTCGCATTCACCTCTTCCATTACAATACGGAATACTCATTTCAATATCGACATTTCCTTGTTCCAAACTGTAAATATCTGCATGACCAATTTCGATTCCAAATTCCCTTAAAGCATCTAGTATTTGTTCTTCTTGAATGGAATGATTTTCTCTTTCACGTTGAATTTCTTTTGCAAAATCCCCCATAACTTGTGAAACACCTAATAATTGATCGGCTACTAGACGTCTACTTTCCTTTACTTGTTTTTTTAGCTTTTGATTGGCTTGGTAATAGGTTAATTCATGTTGTATTGCATCCACCACTTTTGTTGATTTAATGCAATATCGTTCCCACTCTCTCTTTAGTCCACTATTTTTAGGTGATGAAAGGTCATCACATTCCTGCATAATTGTGTGCATGTAATCATACGTTGTGTTGAAATTTTTTGCCCAGCACATCTCTTTTTTAAAGCATGTCTGACATGTCTTTTCGGTAACATTACTTAAGAAATAATCTATTTCCCTCTCATCATCTGATTCTTCGGGAACTAAAATATTTTGTGAGAAACTTTTTGACAAGGCTTGAAACACACTTGAAAACTGTTCCACGCGATTTGCAGTCACATCCCGAACTTTTCTAGCATATTGTTGCTGTTCAGCTGCATGCTCAGCAGTACCAGGAATGAATTTGGAAATCTTACTAATCAATGACTGGGGTGTTAAAAAGAAAAGCATAATTGCAATTAATGATTCGAAAATTGTATTCATCAGATTGGTTTGGTCACTTCCATACAACCCAATCAGCATCGTACCGATTAACAATCCTACTCCAACCCCAAACTTCTTTCCTTCCTTGAGCAAGCCTCCCAATAATCCAGAAAAAGCCAACAAACTCATTTGGTACAAGCTTGAAACGTTAGCTAAACTTAAGATGAGACCTGTTACCACCCCGACTGTAGACCCAATTGTTGCCCCTGCACAAAATGCAAAAAGTAATACTAAGTAGCGTGAAAATACATGCTCCACCGATAAGTCATACAATGACCATCCCATCGTACCGGTTAGGATAGAAGCCAATAATATAATCACCGATATGATCTCTTCTGTCTTTAATGCCTGTTTTCTACGTTTCAGACTGATTAATGGTACACTTTGCAAGAAAATCATGGTTAAGATAAAGCTTAATCCCGCTTCTACAGCAATCATGGACAGGTGGTACAAGCTTAATCCTTTTAGTACCGCCCCATGAATGAACAAATTCCCCATAATACTTGAACCAAAAACAATATACGGTACTGCCTTCATTAGCGAAGGGTTAAACCGATTATAAATAACTCGTATGGTTAAGAAAATTAATATAGATACAAAGACAATTCCGGCATTGATCCATTCAACCGTTGCAGCTCCAACTGTCAGTGTAATAAGAGCTAGAATAGACTTCTCTCGTTTCATCGTAAAAACTGCAGCAAAAAACGGAATCGCAAATGGCATAATTTGTTCTAATATTAACGCCCTTCCTAATAGAAAACCTATCATCATAATAAGTAATCCTTTTTGGAAGAATAGAATTTCTGTTTTTTGCTTCAGTTTTGCCATGGATTGAGATAAAGAATTCTGCACCCGATCCACTATTGCTACTTCTGCGTAAGCGACCTCTGTAACATCCCTTCCTGTTTCGTGCATAAATATCTCCCCCAACGAATATAATAGTTGGTTGTAATTATAACGAGAGAATTCGCAGGAATTTGTCAAAAGAACAAGACAAGCTATAAAAATCGTTCGACTATTTTCCCCTTTGTTAAACATGGAGGGAGAAATTTTACACACTTATTCGCCATTATAAACACAATAAAAAAAGACTGTATCTATAAAGATACAGTCTTTTTTGGTATAGCGGCGGAGGGAGTCGAACCCACGACCTCACGGGTATGAACCGTACGCTCTAGCCAGCTGAGCTACACCGCCATAATATAAAAAGTAAAAGAAGTACATTTGCTATATTATAATCGACAGAGGAAAAAGTCAATAATTTTTTGTCGAGAAATCAAGAATACATATCATATTTCCTCATCACATAATAAATGAAAAGTGCAAATTCCCTGGGTTTCTTTAGGCGGAGCAAATGTTTCTAAATAAAATAAAATGGTTAATTTATTGTTGGTGGGCTGTGCGATGGAAGTTAGACAATAAAGAGTTGCTCTTTTCTAATACAACCAATTTGCTTCTAAAACTGGGTGTACACCCAGAAACAACCCAAATAAAAAAGAGCTACTACAAGCAGCTCCTTCAAATATATTATATAGTCAGCAAGTATTAACCGCGTCTCGCTCCACGTCCACCGCGCTTTGACTCTGTGTTGCGCTTAATTGATGATAATCGATCTTCACTGTCTTTAAGAAAACGATTCATTTTTTGTTCAAACGTTTCTTGTTCACGTTGGTCTCGATATCCTCCACCTTGACGGCCTGAATTACGAGGGCGTTGTGAGCTTGGTCTAGAAGTAGGTTGTTGTGGTGGTCTTTCTTTTGCTTTCTTAATTGAAAGTCCAATTTTACCATCCTTCTCAACATTAATAACTTTTACTTCTACTTCGTCTCCTACCTTTAGGTGCTCGTTAATATCCTTCACATAGTTATCTGCAACCTCACTAATATGAACAAGACCTGTTGAGCCACCTGGCAGCTCCACAAACGCTCCAAAATTCGTAATGCCTGTTACCTTACCTTGTAACTTGCTGCCTACTTCAATTGACATAAAAAAATTGCTCCTCCTTAAAGTAAATCATAAATCAAATTGGTTTCATTATACCTAATAGGAAAATAATGTGTCAATATTACTCATCTTCCTCAGGAATTGAGAAGATAATTTCGTTCTCGTCTGACAAGAAATAATCACGCCTTGCAATCTTAGCAATATATTCATCGTCATTGAGTTTCACGATCTCTTCCTCTAACTTACCTTGGTCCTTTTGCATCTGAACTAGCGTATTTTGTAATTGTTCCTTCTCTGCTAGTTTATTTTCAAAAGCAGTATCTTGTGAGAGAAATGTTGAGATCATGAAATATCCTGTTATCGCAGTAATAATACCAAAAGCAGAAAACCTTCTGATTAGTCCTTTTCGGCGATGTGAAACGAGCTTCTCTCGCTGTGTGACAACTTTTTGATAGTCTGACTGGATATGTTTTATTTTCTCTCTACTACGAGTATTCATGCTCGTTTTCATCCTCCTTACTGCGAAAGTTTTTCTGTCAATGGTCCTTTACTTATTTCTATATGATAAAGGTTAACGAAAAAACTTATTCTTTAAACGTTGAATGAATCTTACCCATTTTTGCCATATATTCTTGAAATTCTTTATTCTTTTAAAAACTCCTGCAACGTTTACAAAAAACATTTTTACCTTTTTCGGCAATAGTTTCCAAACTATGAGGCTTATCCACTTTATGGGTAAATAAACGACATTTATCGTGAATTTTACAATCACTAATAATGCGCCCCACAGTGAAATAAATAAGACGACGAGTAAATGGATAATGTAGCGAATTGGTTTAAAAACTAATGTTGTGATTAGCTTCGCGATAAATTGATACATTCTTATTACAAATCTTATCAGAAGCTCCAGGAAATTCATATAAAAAGATTGAAATAAACTTTGATAGCCAGCATAGCCACACAATAGAGCTAAAAACACATAAAACCGAAGTTCACCCTCATTAACAAGTAAGAGTACATAAAAGATTATAAGGCCTTGTACAATCCAGAAGGTAAGGTCATTGATAAATAATAGCCAGCGCGACCTTTTCGGCCGCTGTAAAAAGCGACCGTATGTGTCTAACGCTGCTCCTAGCCAGCTTCCCATTCCAAACATGGCAAGCATTGTATAAAATTGTACACTTAAACTCATTTGAATAACTTGCTAAAGAGACCTTTAGCCTTTTCTCCATGCTGTTCATCTAAATAAACAATATCAAAGATTCTACCTTTTATTGAAACAATGCCCTTATCCACATCAAGGTTTTTCATTTGAAGTCCTTGTCCACGAATCGCTAGCATACCCATAACTGTTTCTAATAAAAACTCTTCGTTGTCAAAGCTTTCTACTTGTTTGACACCCGTTATGTCTAATAATCGTCTACCTCTCATTACAACATCATGTTCAGGTGCAGTTCCTTTGTTCTGCGTCCCCATATCATAATATTGGCTCATCTCTTCATCCCCCACTATTCAATGACTTTGTACAACCATGAAGTATCTCATGGGTAATACATTTTATAAAAAGTGTATGTGAGGGCCTAAGAATTTAGAACAAGCTGTCAGACGGGCTAGAAGGATTCTTGATCATTTAGCTTCTCTTCTTTTACCACTGAATACATTTGTGCCGCTTCTTCTTTTCTGGAGTTCTCCTGAATGGTATCAATTTGAACCGTAACTAGTTTTTGACCAAATCTAATCGTCAATGTATCGCCTACCTTAACATTCGAGCTAGCCTTCCCTTCGATACCGTTTATAGAGATTCTCCCTTGGTCTGCCACTTCCTTTGCTAATGTACGGCGTTTAATTAACCTGGATACCTTTAAAAATTTATCAAGTCTCATATTAGAACCTGCCTTCTCTATTTTTATTCATATTTCTTTGCTTCTTCCCAGTATCTATCCAATTCATTCAAAGAGAGTTTACTCATATCTAGTTCATTCTCTATAATTCTCTTCTCCATATACTGAAACCTTCTGATAAACTTCTGATTAGTTTCAGTTATAGCAACTTCCGGGTCAATTCCATAAAACCTGCCAACATTAACGAGTGCAAACAAAATGTCACCGAATTCCTTTGCTGCTTGCTCCACCGGTGCATGATTGGTAATATCATTTTTAAATTCGGCAATTTCTTCTTCAACCTTTTCCCACATCGGTTCAGGATGATCCCAATCAAATCCCACTTTAGCTGCACGCTTTTGAACTTTGTAGGCCATTAACAGCCCTGGAAAGCTTTTCGCTAGGTCCGAATAAATGGATTGTGATGAACCCTGGTCCTTTTCTTGCTTTTTTATCTCTCCCCATAGTTCACTAACATCTGAGCTTGTGGTTGCATTTACATCACCAAAGACATGCGGATGTCTTCGAATCATCTTCTCTGTTACTCTTTCAATAACATCTTCGATTTCAAACCAACCTTCATCTGCGCCAATTTGTGCATGCAACAATACTTGTAGTAACACATCTCCAAGTTCTTCAACTAGATGATCATCATCACCATTATCAATTGCCTCTATTACTTCATATGCCTCTTCAATTAAATATGGTTTTAAGGATTGGTGTGTTTGTTCTTTATCCCATGGACATCCACCTGGTCCACGCAAATCACTAATTACCTTTTTTAAGGTATGAAACTCTCGATACAACATTTCTTTTTCTTTCACTGGTGGAACATACACTGTTGTTAAATTCGTAATATTCATTCCATGGTCAAGCTCATACAATGGAACTGTTCGTAGTTGCTCTTGCGAAGTTCCTGCTGCAGTTACAACCACCACTTCATAGTCATCAGGCAATCGTTCCATTAAGGAAAGTTTCACATCCGAAGCAACTAGCTGATCATATACTTGACAAATGATCATATGCTGCGTTAGCTGCAATTCATCTGCAGAAAAAGAAGTTGCATCAACTATTTGAAATCCTTCAATTGGATCAATCTCAAGTGCAGTTAACATTGGGTCGATAAAACTATTTCCACCTTCAATGACAACTTGATATCCTTCTTTTCTTTTCTCTATTAATAACTGAACTGTTTTCTCAGCAACAAGCGGATGCCCGGGTACTGCATAATAAACATCTTCACTTTTAGCTTTAGATAATAAAAATTCGACAATTTCTTCGTAAACCTTTTCAAACTGATCATATTTTTCGTATATATCATCAAAAGAGGAAATCCTTATCCCTTCTGCTGTTAAATCTGTAATAATAGGATGATCCTTCGTTCTGACAAAAAGATGAGAACACTGTTTCATTTTCCTATACATTTCTAGCGACAGTTGTCCTATTTCTCCCGCTCCAAGCCCTAAAACAAATATTGTATGACTCATATTTCTTCCTCCTTTTCTTTTTTCCACAAGACAATCTCATCTTTTTGTATAATTTTCAATTGGTAAATTACTACAAGGTATATTGCCCCACCTATAAAAACTGCACTTAATGCAAATAGTGAACTGCTTGTACGCGTAACATCATCTACAAGTAATTGGAAGTAAGTGTACTCATAAAGCTTTATTACCAAGGACATCACAAGTCCAGCAATCATTGTTTTACTAAGTATTTGATACGGAATGAACTGATTCACTTTTAGCTTGTTAACTAACATGATAAGTGTGGCCATACAAATTACACTAACAGCAAGAATTGTTGAAATAGCTGCACCAAGTGTTCCAAAATTCGGAATGAGAAGTTGGTTAGCCCCTACCTTTATTATAAAACCAGCTAATACAAAAATTGCCGTATGGGCTACAAATCCTAATCCCTGTAAAATAGAGGCAGCTGTTAAACAGATAGATAACAGTAAAATACTTACGCTTAATACCGATAAAACTGTGCTCCCTGCCATATTTGTAAACAACATGTAGTTCGTATATTTCATAATTGAAATTAAACCTATTGTAGCCCCCATTCCAATTACGAAACTGATTTTTAGTGATAGCTTTGTCATAGTTACAATTTCATCCTGTTTCCCACGTTTTACTGCATTCGATATAGTAGGTACTAAGGTTAATGATAATGATGTTGCTAGAACAACACCCAGCTGTATTAATGGTTGGCCTCGGTCAAATATTCCTTTTGCAAATTTTGCATCTGTTTCATTGATTCCTGATTGAACGAGCACTGAATATAAGGTAAAAGAGTCAACAAGCTGAAGTAAGACTAACGTTAACCCTGTCGTACTAATTAATAAACTTGATAAAATCACTTCCCTAAAGGGAAATGCACGAACATTCTTTAAATGTAGTGCTTCCTTGTATAGGTCCCAGGATAATTGGTGCATGAGCTTTGAACGAAAATATAGCAACACAAAAAGTCCTGCCACCCCCCCAATGATTGAGCCTATCACAGCCCCTGTACCAACTACATAATAGTCATAACCTGCCCCAACAAATATAAAGGCTAATAATAGAATACTGCCTACACGAATAAACTGCTCTGTCATTTGGGATAAAGCTGTTGGAAGCATATAACCATAGCCTTGAAAGTATCCTCTAAATATCGAAATAAACGGCAATAACAAAAAACTAAAAGAAACCATTCTAATCGGTTCAACGAGTAAAGGATCTCCCATCCATTTTGCTAACGGTAACGCAAATACAAATAAAAGTAAAAAAGAAATAAAGCCAAATAAAAGTAAAGTTAAAAAGCTATATATTAAGGTAAAGTATTCTTGCTTTTCTGATTTATTATGTTCCGAAATAATCTTCGAAATAACAATTGGAAATCCGTTTAATGAAAGAGCTATGGCAATTCCGTAAAATGGGTATACTTGCTGATAAATATAAAATCCAATATCTCCCGCTATATTCTGATAAGGAACTCTATACACTGCACTAAGAATTTTCGTCACAATACCAGCTATCGTTAACAGCAGTGCACCTTGTATGAATGTATGCTTATTATTATGTAAACCTTGCATTAGGCAAATTCCCTTTCCAAGTAAGTTGCGAGAGTATTATATCACATTTATTTACTAGAAAAAGTAAATGGGACAGCCTCGGCTGCCCCATTTTTGTTATTATTGCTCCATTTGTCTAGCTAAGAAGCCAGCAGCTGTTTCAACTGCCTTTTGCTCTACTTCACCAAGTGTTCGCTCTTTTGATACAATGACAACTGCACCGATCGGATCTCCATTGGCGATAATTGGTGCTACCGTGTAAGATGTTACTGCCTCATCATTTCCTTCTACAATAGCCACTTGCTTTTCTGTTGTTTCCAGTATAGAGCTGCGATCTTCCATTACCTTCTCAATCTGGTCACTTATATTTTTATTTAAGTATTCTTTTTTGGACCCTCCTGCAACCGCTATAAATGCATCACGATCGCAAATTAAAATAGTATGTCCTAGACTATCATATAGTGCCTCTGCATATTCTTTAGCAAAATCGCTTAACTCACTAATCGGTGAGTATTTCTTTAAAATTACTTCTCCATCACGGTCAACGAAGATTTCTAGTGGATCTCCTTCACGAATTCGAAGAGTCCTTCTTATTTCTTTAGGAATGACCACACGCCCTAAATCATCAATTCGACGAACTATACCAGTTGCTTTCATTCTAAAGATGCCTCACTTTCATTTGATGATTAAAATAGTGGTGATTAAGTAATTGTATTACCATTTTTGTTTAAATCACCTTCTGTTGAGATTAGTATCCTTCACTCGGAAAGTTCTATACACTGACAACTAGAAAAAATCATCAACTGGAATAAGTTACTATTTTTATTCAGAATTTAGTTTACGCTTTGAGTAATTCTTCTTTAATAAGAAGAGGTACTTCGTTCAATAATGTTTTCGCTGAGGTAATCCATTGTTCAACCGTTAGACCCTTTGTATTAATCGTTATTTTAATTTTATTATTTTCTAAGCCTAAATTAATATATGAGCCTATCTGACTGGCTACCATGAACAGTTTTCCACCATCAATCATGTTGCTAAATTCCTCTGTCATAAATAAGATGACATCGTTTTTCGTTTGCTTTATAGTCTCTATATTTGCCTTAAGTGCATGTAACTTCAGATCTGTTACCTTAACGAGATAATCAACCTCTAACGGATAATCTCCGAAACGGTCCATTAACTCTTCTTGAAGCTCTAATAACTCTTCATTCGTACTAATTCCCTTGAAACGTTTGTAAATCTCAATCTTTTGTCTTCCGTCCTTGATATAAGCTTCGGGGATGTATGCATCTAAATCAACATCAATTTCAACAGCTCTTTGCTTCTCTTTTTCTTCAGGCAATCCTCTTCTTTGATCTATTGCTTCTTTTAACATTTGAGAATATAGATCAAATCCTACTGAATCAATAAAACCATGTTGCTGTGCCCCTAATAAGTTCCCTGCACCACGAATGGACAGATCACGCATTGCAATTTTAAATCCAGATCCTAGTTCAGTGAATTCTTTAATCGCTTGTAGCCTTTTTTCAGCAACTTCTGTTAACACTTTATCCCGCTGATAGGTAAAATACGCATATGCAATTCGGTTCGAACGTCCAACGCGACCTCTAAGTTGATATAGCTGGGATAGTCCCATCTTATCTGCATCATGAACAATTAATGTATTCACGTTCGGAATATCTACACCCGTTTCAATAATCGTCGTACTAACTAACACATCTGCCTCGCCTTGCAGAAACGTTAACATGACAGACTCTAGTTCATTTTCATTCATCTTTCCATGTGCATAGATTACTTTTGCATCTGGAACAAGCATTGATATTTCATCTACTTTTCGCTCAATATCTTCTACGCGATTATATAAGAAATACACTTGTCCTCCTCTTGCCATTTCCCGTTCTATTGCCTCTCGTACAAATGCACCGTTATATTCCATTACGTATGTTTGTACTGGAAAACGGTTTTCCGGAGGAGTTTCAATAACTGATAAATCACGAACACCAAGCATCGACATATGTAATGTCCTTGGTATTGGAGTAGCTGTTAACGTTAGTACGTCAATATTGGCCTTTAATTGTTTGATTTTTTCTTTGTGTGTCACACCAAATCGTTGTTCTTCATCAATAATTAATAGACCTAAATCTTTGTACTCAATATCCTTAGACAATAATCGATGTGTCCCGACCACAATATCAACTGAGCCCTGCTTAATCCCTTTTATCGTCTCAGTTTGTTGTTTTCTACTTCTAAAACGACTCAAAAGCCCGATATTAATCGGATAATCTTGAAAACGCTCCTTGATTGTCTCAAAATGTTGTTGTGCCAATATGGTTGTAGGTACTAAAAAGGCAACTTGCTTTCCATCTGTAATGGCTTTAAACGCAGCTCTAATGGCTACTTCTGTTTTCCCATATCCAACGTCTCCGCATAACAAACGATCCATTGGCCGCTCTCGTTCCATATCTTGCTTAATCTCTTCAATTGAACGAAGCTGATCCTCTGTTTCTCTATATGGAAACGATGTTTCAAATTCACGTTGGAGATCATTATCATTTGAGAAGGCGTATCCTTTGCTAGCTTCTCTTTCTGCATATAATTTAATTAAATCATCTGCAATATCCTGTACCGATGATTCAACCTTCTTTTTCACCTTTTTCCAATCTGTACCGCCCAGTTTGTATACTTTCGGTTCTTTCCCCTCAGACGCAACATACTTTTGTACTTGATCAATTTGATCAATTGGAACGTAAAGCTTATCATTTCCTTGATATTTAAGGTGAATATAATCTTTGTGAATACCGTTGATCTCTAACGTTTCTATGCCAAGATATTTTCCGATACCGTGATTAACATGTACAACATAATCCCCAACTTTTAATTCTGAATAGTTTTTAATACGCTCTGCATTTGATAACTTTTGCTTTTTTTGAGAACGTTTTGGAGCTTGCTTCTTAAATAACTCTTCTTCAGTGATAATTGCAATTTTTTGCATTGGGAATTCAAATCCATCATGCAGCGAACCTGGTATAATCTGCACTCTTCCATTCACTAATGGATCATCTTTCCCTATTGTCACTGCATCGATTTCATAGTCTGCTAGTACACGGTCTAGCTTTTTTACCCGATCAGGAGTTGCCCCTAAAAAAACAATTGCATATTGCTGTTTCTTCCAACGTTCTAATTCACTTTTTAGTACATTGATTTGACCATGAAAGGACTGCATGGCCTTACATGACATATTAATAATATTTTGCGGATTTGTATGTGGGACATGTCTGAGAAATAAGGACATATACACGATACTACGATTCGCTCTATGCATAAGTGGAAAGAACGAATGGGAGTACTCTAGCTCATGAATCACAAGTCCCTCAGCTAATAATGATGTATGCCAATCCATCTCTTCCTTATCAAGGGTTTCTGACATCTCCTGTACTCTAGAAACTTCGTCCACGAGAATAATTCCATTATCCGGAAGATAATCTAGTAAACTAGCAGGATTATCATAAAATAATGAAAGATATTTAAACATCTGTTGCGGAATTTGTCCGTTTTTAATTGTGTCTAATTCAAAGGAGATATTTTGTGCTAGTAGTTTCTTTGCTTTTTCATCCTTCATCTTTTTTAATGAAGCTGCAAGACCTACTTCAAGCTTCTCTGCACCCTTCATTAACTCTATCTGGTCTAATAGAATCTCTGTTGCTGGCCCAAATGTAAATATCTCAAGTTTATCCTTTGAACGCTGTGTCTCAATTTCAAATGTACGAATGGAATCTACTTCTGTATCAAATAGTTCAATTCGAACTGGATTCTCCTCAGTTAGTGGATATATATCAATAATACCGCCTCTAATGCTAAATTCACCTGGCGTGGAGACCATTGAGCCTCTCTCATAACCGAACTTTACTAGTTGTTCTGCTAGTTCTTCAATTGAGATATCTTCCCCTACTTGGATGGTTTGCTGTGCCTTTTTCCATTTTTCCTTACTTGGCAGTAAACGTCTCAATCCAGCAACAGGAGCAATCATCACTCCTTTTTCCTGGCTACTCCAATAATTAAGCAGTTCAATTCGTTGACTCTTTAATTCAGGACTTGCAATCCCTATCTCAGATGCAATTAATTCATTTACCGGATATAAGAAGACTTCATCTTCTGGAAGCAATTCTATTAAATCATCATATAGCTTTTGTGCTTGGTATAAGTTATGAGTTACAATCAACTGTGGCCTTTTTAGTTCAGAATATAAAGAGGACATCAGTACCGTTCTAGCTGAACCAGATAAACCAGCAACTAATTGTTCCTTTAACGTTCCATTTATACCTGTAATAATCGTTTGAGCATCTACGTTTTCTTTAAATATTTGTTGTAAACCCAACAATACCAACCCCTCCTCTCAAAATCATACTTTTATGTATATGGAAATAGAAAAATGCTTTGGTAAGTTACCCAAAGCTTATTGTATAAAGGTTTGATTTTCATGATAGTGCGGATTGCGATCCAGTGCTTCTTGGCAGTCTTCACAAATTGATTTCACGTGTATTTCTCCATTTTCCTGATAATTAATCATATCCAAACGTTCTTCATCATTAAGTTGATGGAAACCAAGTTCTTCACTATGAATTGACATCCTATCAATTGAACCGATCGTAACACCACAGTGTCTACAATTATAATGTATGGACATCCCTATACCTCCTGCGCACTTTACTACTAGTATGAACGCATCAGAGATATATTATTCACTAGTCTATGTGTCAATAAATGAAAAAATACCTTAAATCTATCTATTAAACTGATTCATTACATCTATAAACGTATCATTTGTCCATTTCTCACAGGCATCAGCTGTTAATTTTATAGAATCCACAACAAGAGGTATTTGTTCTTCTGTAAATCTGCCTAACACATAATCCGTTACCTTCATGCCATTCCTTGGTCTATCTATGCCTATTCTAATACGTTTAAATTCCTGCGTCCCTATATGCTGAATAATTGATTTCATTCCATTCTGTCCACCTGCACTGCCCTTAGCACGTAGGCGTACTTTACCCACTGGCAGGTCTAAATCATCATAAATCACAACAATATCTTCAGAATCAATATCGTAATAATCCATTAATGGTCGTACTGACTCACCTGATAAATTCATATATGTTAGTGGCTTCAACAGAATAACTTTCTCACCATTTATTATTCCTGTACCGAAGATTCCTTTGAATTTCTCCTTATCTAGAGGAATTTGGTGACGATGTGCCAGCTCGTCAATCGCAATGAATCCGACATTATGTCTTGTTTGTGCGTATTCTCTACCCGGATTTCCTAATCCGATTATTAACTTCATATGCATATCCTCCATAAGCCACATTCTTTTTATCTTCTTCTAGTATATACGAATTGTCACTAAAAATAAAAAGGCTGCTTTCGTATAGAATGTTGATTTGAGTAAAAATCCCAAAGGCCAGATGTTGACCTTAGTATTCAGATACTTCTATACATAAAGAGAATTGCTCTTTTCTAATCGAACCTCTTTTTGCTTCTAAAACGGGTGTACACACAAAATAAATGTATGAAAAGCAACAAAGTTTTAGAAAAGAGCCACTAAAAAAACGTAACCTTCTTCCAGGTTACGTTTTCGAAGATAGAACAAGAACAGCTTACTTACTTTTCTTCCTCGTCGCCTTCCGTTCCTTCATTTGTTACATTGCCACTTTGTGTTTCTCCTTCATCAACCGTATCTTCTACTTTAGGAGGTAAAATGGAAGCAATGACATCCTCACTATCTCGATTGATTGTATACTTTCCACCTGTAGCAATGTCACTTACATGGATTGTTCCACTTACTTCAAGGTCTGAAATATCTACTTCTATAGCGGACGGAATATCTGCTGGAAGAGCAGTAATCGGTAACTGATGAATTGCTTGTTGCAACACTCCGCCATCTTTTACACCAACTGCTTCACCAGTCAAGTGAACATTAACCTCTACATGGGCTTCTGCATTCATATCAACTACAACAAAGTCTGCATGAATCACATCACCCTTTAATGAGTCCATCTGTAGTTCATGTAGCATAACTTGAACGTTTTCTCCACTACCTGATAAGGTAAGAATTCCATTTCTACCAACATCTCTTATAACTTTTGTAAAGTCTCCACTGTTAACTGCTATATTTTTACTTTCTTTATTTCTCCCGTAGACAACTGCAGGAAACCCTCCACTTTTACGAATGCTTTTCTTTGTAGCCTTTTTAGAATCTGCTCGTTCTTCAACCTTTAATAATGTCTGACTCATAAAAAAATTCCTCCATTTCAAGAATAGATAAAATAGGTTGTCCTATAATACCTTTTCCCAATGGAGGAAAATATAATCAATATTAATCAAATAAAGTACTTACAGATTTCAGTTCATGAACACGGATTATTGCTTCCCCAATTAATGGAGCAACAGATAGTTCAGTCACCTTTTCTGATTTTTGTTCTTCATTTAATGCAATTGAATTTGTTACGACTAGTTCTTTAATTCTTGAGTTTTGGATACGTTCCATTGCAGGACCAGAAAGAACTGGGTGTGTACAGCAAGCATACACTTCCTTAGCCCCATTTTCGACCAATGCATTTGCAGCTAATGTAATCGTACCAGCTGTATCAATAATGTCATCAATTAGAATAGCTGTTTTTCCTTCAATATTACCAACAATATTCATAACTTCTGCAACATTTGGACGAGGACGACGTTTATCTATAATGGCAATTGGTGCTTTCAAACGATCGGCCATCTTTCTGGCACGCGTTACACCACCATGGTCTGGTGAAACGATAACAATATCACTCAATTGCTTTTCTTCAAAGTAATCTGCAAGAATCGGTACACCCATTAGGTGGTCAATTGGGATATCAAAGAAACCTTGAATTTGTGGAGCATGTAAATCCAATGTAATAACACGTGATGCACCAGCTGTTTCTAGAAGATTTGCAACTAATTTTGCCGTTATCGGCTCACGAGAGCGTGCTTTACGATCTTGTCTAGCATACCCGTAATATGGCATTACGATATTTATGGTTCTTGCTGATGCACGCTTAAGTGCATCAATCATAATTAACAATTCCATAATGTGTTCGTTAACAGGTGCACTTGTAGATTGAACAACATACACGTCACAACCACGGATACTTTCTTCAATATTAATTTGAATTTCTCCATCGCTAAAACGAGCGACGGAGCTTTTGCCAAGCTTTACTCCAATTACTTCTGCAATTTCTGCTGCTAGTTTTGAATTTGAATTTAGTGCAAATAACTTTAATTTTGAATCTGAATATTGACTCATGAGTTTAATACCCCTCCACCTAAGGCTATTCCTTGTTTTTTAACCGATTTGCGTAGTTTTCTTTATTTACCTGTCTTGCTCTTGCAATGGATAATGATTCTGAAGGAACATCATCTGTAATTGTAGAGCCTGCAGCTACATATGCATTTTTTCCGATCGTAACTGGTGCAATTAGGTTAGAGTTACAGCCAACAAATACACCATCCTCAATTGTTGTTAAGTGTTTATTTTGTCCATCATAATTTACTGTAATAGAACCACAACCTAAATTCACATCAGAACCAACATTTGCATCCCCGATGTAGCTTAAGTGTGAAGCCTTACTTCCTTTTCCGAAAATGGCTTTCTTTATTTCAACAAAATTTCCAATTTTAACTTCATCTAAGATTTGAGATTCCGGGCGAATATGTGCAAATGGGCCAATCGCAACAAGAGACCCTATTTCACTATCATGTGCTACAGATTGTCTAATTGTAGTATGGTCTCCTATTTGACAATTTTTAATCTCTGAGTGAGGGCCGATCACACAGTCTGAGCCAATTGTAGTTTCTCCTAAGATTACGGTTCCTGGTTGTATAATTGTATCACTACCAATCACACTGTCTGCTGAAATATACGTTGAGTTCGGGTCAATGATTGTGACACCATTAATCATGTGTTGTTTATTAATTCTCTTTCTCATCGTTTCTTCAGCTTGTGACAATGCGACACGATCGTTCACTCCGAGTGTCTCTTCAAAGTGCTCTGTTTGATATGCTGCAACAATCTCACCTTGATTTTTTAAGATTTCAATTACATCTGGCAAATAGTACTCACCTTGAACATTATCGTTTGAAACTAATGATAGTGCTTTAAAAAGTGATTCATTGTCAAAACAATACGTACCTGTATTAATTTCCTGAATCTTTCTTTCCTCATCACTTGCATCTTTATGTTCGACAATCTTCCCAACTTCACCAGTATTCTTTCGTATGATTCTACCGTAACCAGTTGGATCTTCTGCAAAAGCTGTTAAAATTGTTGCTTTTGCATTTGTTTCTTCGTGATGCCTTAATAGCTTTTCAAATGTTTCTGATGTAATAAGCGGTGTGTCACCACAAACAATTAACGTTGTACCTTTTTCATTCTGCATCAGATCCTTTGCCTGAATAACTGCATGTGCAGTACCTAACTGTTCCTCTTGGAGTGCATACTCACTTCTAGTCCCAATATGAGATTTTACAAGGTCTGCCCCAAACCCAATAATCGTTACAATCTTATGTAAACCGAGCGATGATACTTGATCTATTACATGTTCTACCATTGGCTTTCCACAAACAGGATGTAAAACTTTATATAGTTTCGACTTCATTCGAGTTCCTTGGCCGGCAGCTAACACAATAGCATATCGATTTCCCATAGTAACCTCCCATGTCCTTATTCATAAGCTTTTATAAAGTGCTTTTCATATACCCTTTGGTATTTTTCTATTTCAATAGTAAACCTTATTATCCATTACGAATATATCTTAAAAAATGACCTATTTCAAGGAAACAAAAAAAGTAAGTAGGTTATGAACAAAAAATGACTTATTTTTGACATATTATAGGGAATTATAGGCAGGTTTTTTTCAAAAACCAACAATTTATATGAAAATAGCCTTTCTACAAGGTTGGTTTCGTATAGATTGTTGCTTTTGAGTAAAAATCCCAAAAGCCGGATTTTTATCTTAGTATCTAGTTACTGATATACATATGAGAGTTGCTCCTTTTCTAATCCAACCTCCATTTGCTTCTAAAACTTGTTGTACTAAAAAGAAACAAAGTTTTAGAAAAGGACCTTCTACAAAAAGAAAGAGCCTTGTCTCAATAGACAAAGCTCTTTAAATTTGTTTTTATGAAGCTCCTGCTTCTTCAAGTTCTACCTCTAGCTCACCAATACGATGATATTCAGCTAGAACAGCATCTTGAATTTTCCCGCGAGTTGATGAATTGATCGGATGAGCAATATCACGAAACTCTCCGTCTGGAGTACGTTTGCTCGGCATTGCTACAAACAAACCGTTGTTTCCATCAATCACACGAATATCATGTACAACAAACTCATGATCAAGTGTGATTGAAGCGATAGCTCGCATACGTCCTTCGGTATTAACGCGGCGTAATCTCACATCTGTCACTTCCATTATGTTCACCACCTTTTCCCTAGTTAAAACTTAACTATTAGATTCAACAAATTTTTACTATTTCCTTCTTCTTTTTAAAATTTTTTTGAAAATTTGGCAAAAATATTTTACTTTTTTTGTTTTTTTTATAGGTCTAGAAGACTATGTTCATTTAGAGTCATTATTTATAAGGTTTCTAGCTTGCTTAACCAAGACCATATCTTTTCTATTTGGTGTTATACTTCCTATGAGTGAGCCATAAAGATGACTATATTTCATTAGCAGGTGCAATGTATAAATAGCTAAAAAAAAGACCTTACTCCAATGGGAGTAAGGTCTAAAACATATTTATTTTACTAACGCTATTACTTCAATTTCAACACTAGCGTCCTTCGGAAGTCTAGCAACTTCAACTGTTGATCTGGCTGGTTTATTCGTGATGAAGTACTCACCATAAACTTCGTTAAAATTACTAAATTCATTCATATCTTTCAAAAATACTGTTGTTTTCACTACCGTTTCCAATGATGCGCCTGCTGCTTCTAGAACAGCTTGAAGATTTAAGAATACTTGGTGTGTCTGTGTTTGAATATCACCAGTTATTAATTCTCCTTCTGCAGTCAAAGGAATCTGACCTGAACTATAAAACATATTGTTCACAATAATTCCTTGTGAATAAGGACCAATCGCACTTGGAGCTTTGCTTGTCTGAACAATTTTCAATGGTTCCACCTCATCTAAAAATTAATCAATTATAGGATTATACTCGTTAATAAAATTACCTGCGACAACATTGATTTTCTTATCCTTTACATTCACATCAGATAATTGAAGCAGTGAATAATACTCATCGACTAACCGCTCTTCAATATTCTCAGATTCTACTAATACTCCGATTCCTGCAACCTTTGCATCAAACTCTTCAAGGAGACTGATCATTCCATTTACTGTTCCGCCAGCCTTCATAAAATCATCAATAATTAACACATTTGACCCTACCGCTAAGCTGCGTCTTGCCAGCAACATGGTTTGTATTCTTTTAGACGATCCAGATACATAGTTAATACTTACTGTTGAACCTTCAGTCACTTTACTATCTCTTCTAACAATGACCACAGGTACTTGTAAATATTCCGCTACTGCATAAGCTAAAGGAATCCCTTTTGTGGCTACAGTCATCACAACATCAATATTGCGATTAGCAAACATGGATGCAAATAACAGACCAATTTGCTTTACCATTCTTGGATTACCCAATATATCTGTTAAGTATAAATATCCACCTGGTAATAATCGTTCAGGTTTTGCGAATAATTCACATAGTTCAGAGATAAATTTAGAGGCTTCTTCTTTTGAAACCATCGGAATATACCGAACACCACCAGCTGCACCTGCTACCGTCTGTAACGTACCAATGCCTGATTCCTCAAATGTTTGCTTGATAATCCCTAAATCTTCACTTATAGATGACTTAGCTGATTGATATCGTTCAGAGAAATATGTTAAAGGTACTAGCTCATGAGGATGCTGCATTAGATAGTAGCTCATATCAACCAATCTGCCACTTCGTTTAATTTTCATTACTCCACCACCAAAAATCCGAATATTTTTAGTAAATATAACATTTTTATACGGATTTAATCAAGGCGATTTTGTTCTCCTAACATCTGGACTGCAAATACTTGATCACAAAAGCCTCGTAAACCATTATAAATACGCTGCATTCTTGAATCATGATGAACTAATCCAAATACCGTAGGTCCACTTCCACTCATTAGTACAGCATCAGCACCGAACTTCTTCATTTGTTCCTTAATTTGTGCCACTTCAGGATGTAGCTTTAATGTTACGTCTTCTAAAACATTTCCGACTAACTGACATATACCGTTGTAATCTTTCGACTGGATAGCTTGAACCATTCCATCAACATCAGGATGTTTTACTGATGATAAATCTAACTGTCCATATACCTCTCCTGTTGACACACCCACAGTTGGTTTAGCCAAAATTACCCAACAATGAGGTGGTGGATCAATATGTTGAATCTTCTCACCGCGACCTGTTGCTAGAGCTGTTCCGCCATACACACAAAACGATACGTCCGATCCAATCTCGGCTCCTAGTTCTGCAAGCTCATCTAATGATAAATTCAAATCCCATAATTTATTCAAACCTCTTAAGGTAGCAGCTGCATCACTACTTCCACCTGCTAAACCAGCAGCTACAGGTATTGTTTTTGTAATGGTAATTGAGACACCCTTTTTCACATTAAACTTGTTTTTTAATAGCAAGGCTGCTTGATAGGCTAAATTACGATTATCATCTGGTACAAATCGATTATGAGAAACAATTTTGATTTGATCCGTATCTAATAGGGTTAACTCCACACGGTCAGCTAAGTCAATTGTCGTCATGACCATCTTTACTTCATGAAAGCCATCACTTCGTTTATGTAACACATCAAGCGAAAGATTTATCTTTGCCGGTGCCTTTACTAATATCTTCATTCCCGTCACCTACTTTACGTACTTCCATATATTACGTTATTGTACCATAAATGTCATATTGAATAGCTAACCTGTCGACAACTTTTAACAAAAGTATGGTTCAATTCGCATAAATATAAACTCCGTTAAACATAAATTAACAACAATTAGTAAGAAAAAAGCGCTGAAGTCATATTCAGCGCCTGTCGCATGTATGTGGATTTATCTTTTAGTTAATTGGTTTTGTGCAATTTCTACAGCACGCTTAACCATATTACCTGCTTGTTTTGAGGTAATTGCACCCCATCCATCTTGTTCAACCTTATTGTAGAATCCGAGTTCTTTGGCAAGTTCATATTTTGCTTGTTCTGAAAGCATTCCTCTTTTTCTTCCCAACGAAAACAGCTCCTTTCCAATACTACGACATGTTTAGTATTGGAAAGGAGCCGTTAATATTATTGCACCAACTTTATCCAGAACTTTATTGTCCAGATAATGCGATACTACCACTTGTTTTATCGTCAAAAAAAGTTAATTCAACCGTTTCTGTTAGTACATCCGCATAGCTGTATGAAACACGTTCAAAAGAATTCTCATCTTGGTCTAGTTCGATGACAAAAACAGATGGATACGTTTCAGCTAATACACCAGAACGTTCAATAGTTTTTCTACGACCACCGTTCGCTCGAAGAGTTAAGCGTTTACCTAGGTTACCATCAAGAGCTTGCTTAATTTCAGACAATGTTTTACCCATTTCACTCCACCTCGCTATAACTAATTCTAACACAGACACGTTCGAAAGTCAAATAAATTATAAATTATATCAGTGATTTAGAAGTGTTGTCAATTAATAATTTAAGACAATTTTTTTGACCAACATATTTATTTTGTCTTATTTTTCATTTTTTATGTATAGAAATGTCGAATTCCATAAAATATTGTATACATGGACTAGTATAAATACATCTTTACATACTACTGTAACGTTCAAAATTTATGACTCTTTTCTAAAGCTTTGTTGCTTCTAGTAGAGTTATTCTGGGTGTACAACCTGCTTTAGAAGCAAATGGAGGTTGGATTAGAAAAAACAACTCTCTTTATAAGAGAACTAGATACTCAAAAACCTGGCTTTTGGGATTTTTACGAGAAAGCAACAATCTTTTGGAAAACAGCCAAGTTAATAAATTGTTATACAAAAAAGACCTCAACTTAAGTAGAGGTCATTCTTCATATCTATGAAACGGCATTCCAGTTCTTAATACACCTTTCGTTTCAATACCACCTAATCCTTTTTCACCTGTTAAGGTATTCCGAACTACATCCCATACATTAATACGATCCATAAAAGGTGTAAAACTAATTTTAGCTACAATATAAACCGGATCTAATGCATGTATGTTCACTCTTGAAGGTGAGCTAGCAAAATTAGCTCCTGCTCGAATCAACGACTCAAAATGCGACTGACAAGCACCTGCGAATATCACTAGTTGATCTAGATGCGGGACTCTTTTTCTAGCTTCTATAACTGTTTGAACAAATTGTCTAGAATGACGATATGCCTTTAGTTCAGAAACTTTACCTTTTGATTTTGAATAAGCATCATGACCCGTTATAACTAGTATATCAGGACGTATTTGTTCAATTAATGGACCTATCCTCTCTGGCATTTCGATTTCCTTACAATGAACACCATAGACAGGGACACCAATTTTCTCATATAACGCCAGGCATTTTTTTAAGTAGTTAGGGTCTCCATCAAGATGTAAAACCCTCCCTGGTAGCTGAAAATAGGCCTGGTCAATGCTGTACCCATTTGTAGACTGATACTCATTCCGCTCTTTAATTATGTGATAATCTTGCTTGAACAAAGAAAAGGAGTGTTCTTGCTTCTCCCTTTCTGAATCTATAAATCGACTTCTCTCTGTATCATCAATAACCTTTAAATCAGTAAACGGGGCATCCGCAATCAACCTAAAGTCTTCACCATATAGCATGGCTATATCTCTACCTGACTCATCTTTTTTTATTTCAATAATACGAAATAATAAATCACAATTATATGATAGTCGTGCAACCGCCAACCCTACATTAAATTCACTCATAATATACCCTCCCATATAAGATGGGGAAAACGATTTAAACCCTCTTCATAGCCTATGAGGAAGGGAAAAAAAAGTGCATAATGTTAAGAGGCGAAAAACACTAAAAAAAAGCCTAGTTAATACTAGGCTCTTCTCTCGAATAACAGATCACTTAAGACCCCAAACTCTTCAATAGATAGCGATTCTCCTCTTCTCTCAGGTTTTATATTTGCCTGTGTGAGAGCATCTACGATTGTTTCTTTCGATAATTGATACTTTGTTAAATTGTGATTGAGGTTATTGAGAATTGTTTTTCTTCTTTGTGCAAAACTTGCACGTACAACTTCAAAGAAAAAGTCCTCATCCTTAACCTTTACAGCGGGTTCCTGCCTTTTCGTTAAACGTATGACAGCAGAATCAACATTGGGCTGTGGAACAAATACAGTCTTTGGGACAATCATGACTGTTTTTGCCTCTGTATAGTATTGAACTGCAATAGATAGTGACCCATATTCCTTTGAGTTTGGAGAAGCAGCCATTCTATCAGCTACTTCCTTTTGTAGCATGACAACAATCCCTCTCAGCGGCAATCTTTCCTCTAATAATTTCATTAAGATCGGTGTTGTTACATAATAAGGCAAATTGGCCACAACCATTACATCTTCAAAACCATTGAATTCCTCATTCATCACTTCTTTTACATTTGCTTTCAACACGTCTTGATGAATGATTTTGACATTCGGGTAAGGAGACAGAGTATCCTCTAGAATCGGCAGCAATCGCTGATCAATTTCAAAAGCTACTACCTTTTTAGCTTGCTTTGCAATTTGTTCCGTCAGAGCACCGATACCTGGTCCAATCTCAATAACGCAGCTATTCTCTGTTAAATTAGCATGATCCACAATATTTTGAAGTATATTCGTATCAACTAAGAAGTTTTGTCCTAAGCTTTTCTTAAACGAGAAGCCATACTTCTGTAAAATCTCTTTTGTCCTTGTCGGGGTTGCTATATCTCTTATCACTGTAATTCCTCCTGAAGTACCTGTTCTACTGCCTGTTCAAATTGTTCCTTTTGAATTTGAAACATTTTTAATCGCTTATGAAGCTGCTTTCCATTCGTATAGCCTATACGTAAGAGTACTCCAAGCTTCTCTCTACGTGATTTTGCTTTTGCTCCTGCAATAAATCCATAATGAATCAGTTCATCATATGTGATTTCCTCATCAATATCAATCCATTCCTGTTGTACCTCTTGTAAGGCCATCCTAATGATTTCAATTGATGCATGCTCAACACCAACCTTTTTACGGCGCTTATCAAAAGCATCGTCCTTCTTGATGAAAGCATGCTTACAACCAGGCACCTTTTCAGCCACTGTTTTACGTATCTTTTCACCTGGATAATCAGGGTCAGTAAAAATGATCACGCCTCTTTTTTCTTGCGCTAGCTTTATTTTCTCAATTGTCTCTGCATTGACAGCTGAACCGTTTGTTTCAATCGTATCTGCTTCTACTGCTCTTTGTACTGCTACTGTATCATCCTTGCCTTCAACAACAATTATTTCTTTAATTTTCATTTTACCTCCGAAACTTGAAACTTTTATATGTATTGTAACGTCTTATGTAGTAGATAATACCTTGGGAATAAATTAAATGATAATACGTAGATTTTAGCATAAAAAAACAGGGGAACATAATCCCCCTGTGATATTGAACTATTTTAGTATTTTAATTTTAACTGTTTTTCTTCCCCAGCTATATGCTTCTGCCTTTGTAGCGAAGAAAACATCAATTTTATTTCCCTTAATAGCTCTACCTGTATCAGCAGCTACTGCATATCCGTATCCTTCTACGTATACTTTAGTCCCTAATGGGATAACACTCGGGTCTACTGCAATAATCTTAGCATTAGGATTTGCCTTTAGGTTAAATCCGGTACTTGTGAAGCCTGAGCACCCATTACAATAGGCTGTATATGCTGTAGTACTTACATAAAACTCATTTGCAACAGTGTCGCTACCTCTGGATACTTGTGTTTGCTGCTGTACTTTCGTACCAACAGCTACAATTTTATCCTTACTTTCTTGTAACGTTTCTGTTTTAAGAAGCGTTCTAGAAACTTCTTTCCCATTTTCAAGCACGACTTCAAAGTGCTTTGCAATTTTTCCTTTTTGACCTTGGTCCAGTACCTTTTCAGTACCTTTATTCAAAGAGGAATCTTTCTTTGTCACAACTGCATGATCTACAGACTCTTCCACTACATCGGTGACCTTTTCTACTCTAGTTATATTAATAACAGAGTCTTTTTGTACCATTGCCTCAAGGGCTGGTTCTATGCGGTCCAATTCATTTAGTGTTACATTTTGCTGCTTTAAAAAGTCAGCGACAGTAGTCGAAGTGGTCCAAACTTGCTTTTCTTCTCCGCCGACATTGATTGTTAGTTGAAATGCACTTTCAATCTTAACTTTCATATTTGCTTTGATTGAAGCCTCTAATTTAGGTTCTACCTTATCATGCTCTGTTACTTTTACTTTTTGTCCGTCCAATAGCTGTTGTACAGTATCAGATGTCGTCCAAATTTTGGTCTCTTTTTGATCTATTACCAGGTTAACTGGCAATGCGGCTTTCCAGACGATTTTCATATCGTCTTTTATGACGGTTTTTAAACTTGGTTTAATATAATCTTCCTTACGTAACTCGATGGCTTGTTCTGATAATAATTCTGAAACAGTGTTAGCATGTGTTTTAACAACCTGTTTTTCACCGTTTAGAGTCAGTGTCACAGATTGCTTTGTGCCTTCGTATAATGCATAACCAGTAATGCCTGCAAAAACTAGGAAACTACTAACGATCATCACAAGTCTCTTTGTCGTCATAGATTCGGAAAACAGCTTTTTCATGTTCTTTATCACGATGAAAAACGCCTCCTTCTCTCCTTGAGAGATTATATAGAGTTAAAATAAAATTGTCAAATCAACCTCTTACCTGGACCGTATATCCTATTATGCATAACGTCGTTTGAATTGGGAAGGAAGACTTGTCGACAAGGTTATCCTATGAAAAGAAGGAGACGTGTAGAACTTTTTTAAATTATTTTAAAAAAGGACAAGTACTCATTTTATTCGACAGGTTTCACTCATCATGTATATTAAATATTTGCCGAGCATTGTCGTACGTTTTTTGGACAACCTCATCATATGTGATTCCTTTTAGCGTTGCAATCTCCTGAGCAACTAGTGTAACATAACTCGGCTCATTTCGCTTTCCTCTATATGGATGTGGTGCCAAGTATGGGCAATCAGTTTCAATTAATAGCTTATCCAACGGTATTTCTGCTGCCACTTCTTTTGGTTTTTTTGCATTTTTAAATGTAACTGGACCGCCTAATGAGATATAAAAATTCATATCTATACAAGCTTTTGCCACTTCCAAGCTCCCACTAAAGCAGTGCATAATCCCACCAACTTCAGAAGCTTCTTCTTCTTTTAAGATGTCAACAATATCCTGTGTTGCTTCACGATTATGAATAACGATAGGCATTTTTAGCTTTTTAGCTAAACGGATTTGCTTTCGAAATACTTCTTGCTGCAAATCCTTTGGAGATTTGTCCCAATAATAATCAAGACCCATTTCTCCAATCGCAACCACTTTCGGATGAGATGCCAGTTGTTCAATCCACATTAAATCTTCGTCCGTCATATCTATTGCATCAACTGGATGCCAACCAATAGCAGCATATAAAAATGAATAGGAATCAATCAGTTCCATTGCTCTAGTAATTGTTATCCGATCAAACCCAACAACGACCATCTTTTTCACATTGTGATCAAGAGCTCTTTGAATTACTTCTTCTAAATCTTCATTAAATTGATCTGCGTTTAGATGAACATGTGTATCAAATAGCATAGACAAGCTCCTTTGTATATTTTATCACGTATTTATATGTCATTACTTACCCTTACCTTACAATTTCATTACAAATGATGGTAATAATGGCCAATAACTCCGATAACATGTAAAAAACAACTAAATAGGTATCCTTACGAATACCTATTTAGCACCCCTTATTAAATATTATTTTACTTTTGCCCCATTAGGAAGATTTTGATCTATCGTAGCTAATGAAAGTTCTCCGTCTAGACTTCCTGCTAAAATCATTCCCTGTGATAACTCTCCACGTAATGTGACTGGCTTTAAGTTTGTTACACAAATTACCTTTCGGCCAATTAATTCTTCTGGTTTATAAAACTTAGCGATACCAGAAACAACTTGTCTTTTCTCATATCCTAAATCAAGCTGGATTTTTAATAACTTATCTGCCTTTTTTACAGGCTCTGCCTGGATAACTTCTGCAACTCTTAAGTCGACTTTCATAAAATCATCTATTGTAATTTCAGGAACCTCTTCTTTTTCCACTTTTGGCTGTACTGGAGCTGGAGCCTTCATTTGATCTTTGATGTATTCAACTTCCTCTTTTACATCAAGTCTTGGGAACACTGGGCCCTCTTGAACTACTCTTGTTCCTTGAGGAATTGCTCCAATTGTTGATAAGCTATCCCAAGATGTTAACATCGAGTTCTCAATTCCAAGTTGCTTCCAAATTTGGTGTGGAGTTTGTGTTAAGAAAGGCTGTAGCATAATAGAAATATGTCGTAATGATTCAGTTAAATGTGCCATAACAGTTCCAAGTACCTCACGATTTGATTCTTCCTTTGCAAGTACCCATGGTTGTGTTTCATCTATATATTTATTTGTTCGTGATACAAGCTGCCATAATGAAGTAAGCGCAACTGAAAATTGCATGTCTTCCATTGATTCTTCAACTTTATCTTTCGTTTCTTTGATCATCTCTTCTAATTGCCCATCAAATTCTGTGCCAGCTCCTTGATAAGAAGGTATTTCACCTTCAAAATACTTTTGAATCATGGCTACAGTTCGATTTAACAAGTTACCTAAATCATTGGCAAGGTCGAAATTGATACGTTCAACAAAACCTTCTGGTGTGAATACACCGTCTGCACCAAACGGTACTTCTCTTAATAAATAGTAACGAAGTGCATCAAGTCCATAACGGTCTATTAATGTCACAGGATCAACAACATTCCCCTTCGACTTAGACATCTTCCCATCCTTCATTAACAACCATCCGTGTGCAAATACCTTTTTCGGGAGTGGTAAGTCTAGTGCCATCAGCATAATCGGCCAGTAAATAGTATGGAACCTCACAATTTCCTTTCCTACTAGATGAACATCAGCAGGCCAGTATTTCATATACTTCTCGTCATTATCTGTACCGTAACCCAGTGCCGTAATATAGTTTGATAAGGCATCAATCCATACGTAAATAACGTGCTTAGGGTCTCCAGGGACTTTTACACCCCAATCAAATGTCGTTCTAGAAACAGCCAGGTCTTCAAGTCCAGGTTTAATAAAGTTGTTAATCATTTCATTTTTCCTAGATTCAGGTTGGATAAAGGAAGGATTCTCTTCGTAGTACTGAAGCAAACGATCAGCATATTTACTCATCTTAAAGAAATAGGATTCTTCTTTTACCTTTTCTACTGAACGACCACAATCAGGACAGTTCCCGTCTTCTAGTTGCCTCTCTGTATAAAAGGATTCACAAGGAGTACAGTACCAGCCTTCATACTGGTCAAGGTAAATATCACCTTGTTCAACCAATTGAGCAAACACCTTTTCTACAATCTCCTTATGTCTAACCTCAGTTGTACGAATAAAATCATCATATGTAATCTCAAGCTTTTGCCATAATTCTTTTATACCAGAAACGATATCGTCAACGTACTTTTGGGGTGTAACCCCTTTTTCCTCTGCATTTCTTTGTATTTTCTGGCCATGTTCATCTGTACCAGTTAGATAGTGGACGTCATACCCACGTAATCTCTTATACCTAGCCATTGCATCCCCAGCAACGGTTGTGTATGCATGTCCAATATGTAATTTACCACTTGGATAATAAATAGGTGTTGTAAGATAAAATGTCTTCTTTTCTGTCATTGAATTGACCTCCTGAACTTAACCTTATATGTATAGAAGAAACATATTCTCCTACTATCTTATCAAAGCTTATGAAAACAAAAAACTAAGAAATCTTTTTTACTGACAATATATACATCTATTTCTAAATTTCAATAAAAATATACCAAAATATAGGTTTATCCCTTTTTTATAAGGGTATAGGTTATAAGGAATAAAATACCAGGTAAATTTTGTCGAATAGTTATTGAGTTTTGTCGAAACTTCTCTATAATAAAGATTGAATTGATTAGTAAAAAAGTAAAATCCTGTATAAAATTTTTGTGCTATTTTTCAAAAAAGTGTTGATTTATTCATAGATTATTCATATCTTTTTACAAATTTAGGATTGACTGGTTTGGGAATCACTGGTATTATATCTTTATAAGAACGTGTCGAATAATGACGAAAATTAACGAAATATGTATATAAATTATTGAGGGGGAACAAATAAAATGAAATCTACAGGTATTGTTCGTAAAGTTGATGAGTTAGGACGTGTCGTAATTCCAATTGAATTAAGACGTACACTTGGAATTGCAGAAAAGGATGCTCTTGAAATCTATGTTGACGATGAGAAAATCATTTTAAAGAAATATAAGCCAAACATGACTTGCCAAGTTACAGGTGAAGTTAGTGATAACAACATCTCACTTGCTGAAGGTAAAATTATCTTAAGCCGTGAAGGAGCAGAACAGATCCTAAACGAACTTCAAAATTCACTAACTACTTCTAAATAATAATGAAAAAAGAGCACATGAATATTGTGCTCTTTTTATTTTTGGCCCTTTCTAATACCTTGTTGCTTTTCGTACACTTATTCTGTGGTAAAAATCTGGCTTTTGGGATTTTTACGCAAAAGCAACATTCTATACGAATACAGCCTTATTTTATATGATAACTCTCATAAACATCCCGCTTTGGTAATTTCCGATCAACCGCTACCTGTTTTATTGCATCTTTTGAAGACATATCTTGATTTACATAATGCTCTACATGGTCATTGATCGTTAATTTCGTCCACCAACTATCTTCAGCTATATCCTCGGTAGAATCATTTCCTTCTACTAAAATACAACATTCTCCTTTTACCTCCGTTGTTTCTAACCATTGAACCAATTCCTCTGCTGTTCCTCTAATAAATTCCTCGAACTTTTTAGTTAACTCGCGGCTAATTACAACTCTACGATTTCCCATTACTTCCGAAATTGCCTTTAGCGTGTCTTTTAGACGGTGAGGGGATTCATAATACATTGTTGTTGCAGGATACCGTTTTAACTTTTCTAATTCCTCTTTCTTTTCTTTCTTTTGTCTTGGTAAGAATCCAAAGAAGTAAAAGTTCTGAGGAGGTAGTCCTGAGGCAACTAGTGCAGTTAAAGCAGCATTCGCTCCTGGAAGAGGGATAACTGGGATATGCTGTTCAAGTGCTAAGCATACCAACTCATAGCCGGGATCTGATATAGTAGGCATACCTGCATCGCTTACAAGGGCTATTTTTTTGCCCTTCTGAAGATCCTCTAACAGTTTATCGCCACTCTTCACTTTATTATGTTCATGATAGCTTACAACAGGAGTAGAGATTTCAAAGTAATTACATAGCTTCTTTGTCACTCTTGTATCCTCAGCAGCAATAAGATCGGCTTCCTTTAACAACCGAATGGCACGAAATGTCATATCTTCTAGATTCCCAATTGGGGTTGGTACTACGTATAGGATTCCTATCTCTTCATTACTGAAGCTTTTTTGCTGCCACATAGATCTACACCTCTCTCACATAGAAATGATTCTTTTTGTTTTCTAGATAATTGCTTAAAAGCATACTCTTTAGACATTGCTTCATTCTTTAATTCATACACTTCATGATAGATTAGGTTGACTGGTGTTCTGGATCGTGTATATTTCGCACCTTTTCCGTTATTATGCATCGTCACTCGTTTATGAAGGTCATTTGTGTACCCTGCATAAAGACTTCCGTCACTACACTTTACTACATAAAAATAATGATTATTTATCTCCATATAAAATTGAATGTACTTCTTTCGTATATTCACCCTTTTCATCATATACATATAGAGGTGGTAAAATCTTTAAGTCTGGATTTCCATCCTTAATTCCTTCTATTAAAAGGGTGTTTGCCTCTTTACCTGCCTTTGGATATACAAATTGTAGGCGCTTTGGTTCAAGTCGATATTTCCTCATTAAGGTAACAATATCTAATAGTCTCCCTGGTCTATGTACAAATGCAACCTTTCCACCTTGTTTGACTAACTGACTGCTTACCCGTATAACATCTTCTAACGTGCAGTAAATTTCATGTCGTGCAATGGCTAAATGTTCATTTTTATTCCATTCACTTTCGGTCGGAGTTGGAAAATAGGGTGGATTACATGTCACAACATCAAATTTCCCTTTTCCTAATTTCTCAGGCATATCCTTTATGTCACCATGAACCAACTCAACTTGCTCAGACAATTGGTTATACTCAACTGAACGCTTTGCCATATTGTAAATTCTCTCTTGTATCTCAACACCCTTTATATGTGCATTGGAACGTGTCGTTAACAATAAAGGAATTACACCATTACCTGTACATAAATCAATGATATTCCCTTTTTGAATTGGAACATACACAAAACGTGCAAGTAACACTGTATCTAATGAAAAAGCAAAAACAGATGGACTTTGGATAATTCTAAGATCCTCTGCCAATAAATAATCTAATCGTTCATCATCTAGTAAATCAACCATATTAAATCCTCACATTTCTATTAACAATAAGCCATTTATGTATTATTACTAATTTTATGTATCTATTTATGTTTTACCTAATTGTATTAAACATTCATGGTCTCTATATCCAGACCCATTATAAAGGCAGATAATAGTAAGAAAACAGCCTTCCCCATATAAGGAAAGGCCATACATCACTACTTTTTATTCAAGAAGGATAAACAAAATAGACAATCTCCTTCTTTTCTTATGCTTCCATAGTGGAGGTTGCAAATGTGAAAGCCTTCTTGATAAATTCTAGCTAGATTATCATAGCCTTCCCCAATATCCACTGGTTTTAACCCTTTAAATTCTTCTTGTATTTCTAGCTCTTTTTCTTCTTCGTTTACTTTTTGATCTAAGCGTTTTCGTAAATGTTCATTTTCAATCTTAATATGATTGTTTTCCTCTAATAACTCGGCTAAATGCTGTTTCAACTCACCTAGTTGCTTATACAAGTGGCCAATTTGCTCTTCCATACTACTGACAGAGTCGAATATCTCTTTTTTATCCATTTGCACCACCTCATTCTGTAGCTTGGATAGATACGGCTCCTTCTTGAACTAACTCGTCAATCGTAAATTCTACTGTACGCTCTATGTCTTTTAGTTCAACTTGAACTAAGCGTTCTAAGATATTTAAGCCGACGACTTTCCCAGTTCCATGAGGTGTATCAATTGGTTCTCCAATGTCTGGTAATGATTCCTTTGCAGATTCATATTCATCATTTTCATACTTTAGGCAACACATGAGTCTTCCACATAATCCTGAGATTTTTGAAGGATTTAATGATAAATTTTGATCTTTTGCCATCTTTATAGAGACAGGTTCAAAATCACCTAGGAATGTTGAACAACAAAGCATTCTACCACATGGTCCAATTCCACCAAGCATTTTTGCTTCATCTCTAACACCAATTTGACGTAGTTCAATTCTTGTTCTAAATATAGCAGCTAAATCCTTTACAAGCTCTCTGAAGTCCACTCTACCATCTGCAGTAAAATAGAATATCACTTTATTACGATCAAATGTATATTCAACATCAACCAGTTTCATATCTAGTCCATGCTCTACTACTTTCGCCACGCAAACATCATAAGCTTCTTGAGCAGCAGCTTTATTTTCTTCAACAGTAAGCTTGTCTTTTGAATCTGCTATTCGAACTACTTTCTTTAAAGGTAATACCACGTCATCTTCATTTACCTTTTTATTGCTGATAACCACTTTACCATATTCAATTCCCCTTACAGTTTCAACAATGACAAATTCTTCGTCTGGAATGTTGAATTCTGAAGGATCAAAATAATATATTTTACCCGCTTTTTTAAAGCGTACCCCTACTACTTCATACAAAGCTAGGATCCCTCCTGCAAATTTAGTACTAACTGCTCCATTAGTAATTGCGATTGAACATTAGCACTAAGGCGTCTTTTCGCCTCTAGAATAGCATTCATCCTCTGGATAAGTTGCTTTTGAGATACTTGGAGGGCAATCTTTTTCAACAATTGTTGTTGATCGCGTAAAATGACCTGTTCTTCCTCTCCAATTAATACCGATAATATATCTCTATAGAATATCATAAATAGGTCTAATCCTCGCTCTGTTTGTTCTCGATCATGAAAATGTGGTAACCACTTTTCTTGAATAAAGATTATTCCATGCTGAGTTTTAGAATCTAGTACTTCACATAATTGTAACACTACTTTTCTCGCCTCTGCAAACCAATCATCTTGTGAAAGCTGTATTGCTTCCTCTTTACTATTAGTAAGCTGTACAACTACATTCGCCGTATCCGGTGAAATCCCTTCTTCTATTAACTGTGAAATTAATATTTGTTTTGGCATAGGTTTAAAAGATAGGGTTTGACAACGTGAAAGAATCGTATCCAACATTTGATTATTTTGTTCTGTTAATAAAATGGCAGTTGTAAACTCGTTCGGCTCCTCTAGAAACTTTAACAAACTATTAGAAGCATTTGGTGTCATTTTATCTGCTTGATTAATAATATAATACTTATGTTTGGATTCTACACCTGTTTTTGAGAATTCCTCTTGCAAGTGTTGAATTTGTTGTTTTTTGATAGATAGTCCATCTGGTTCAATGATATGCACATCAGGATGGTTTCCTGAAGCGATACGCTTACAATTTGAACAAGTAAGACAAGGGTTAATACCCACTGCTTGTTGGCAGAAGAGAGATTTGGCTAGGAATATAGCAAACTCCTTCTTACCTGTTCCTTTTTCCCCTTCAAAGAGGTATGCGTGGGCTACTCTATTTTTTCTTAAACTGTTTGTTAACATCTTAACGACAATTGGTTGTCTCGTATTTAATTCTTCCCACGTCATACTCAATTTGATCACTCACTTACGTATATATATTAATTAAAAGACCTTTTATTTCACCGATCTTTCCTAGAATTCCAATTGCATTCTTTTCTTTCTTTACCACTTCATCTGTCAGCTCAACTAATTTCTTATCTACTTGTTCAACCGTTTTTAGTGTTCGGCTATGACCGTCTGCTGTCCAGCTATGAGATTGCTTCAGATTCATACCAAAGTCAACTGCTTGTTTCACATATTTTTTTACAAGTCCTTTGTACTTTGCTAGATCTTTAAAATTCTGGGATCTAGCTAGTCGGTCACCCTGACTTTGAATTTCAGACATTAGTTTATGCAGTTGCTCCATATGAAGCTTGTTCTCTTGTTTCTGAACAAGCTCACCAAACCTCTGTGTTCCTGTTGACTGAAATTTTGTTTCTGTTCTGGCTTTCTCAATCGTTGGTCTTATTTCTTGATTGATTTTCATTCCTTGCTGCCCCCATTAAAATTGGTGAAATTCATCTACCGGAAGAACAAAAACTGTAGCACCACCGACTTCGACCTCAACTGGATATGGTACGTATGAGTCTGCATTTCCTCCCATCGGAGATACAGGTGCAACAAGTTGATCACGATGCTTACAATTTTCCTTTATTATATCAAGTGCCTTTTGTACACGTATTTCCTCAGTACCAATTAAGAAGGTAGTATTCCCTGATTTTAAGAAACCACCCGTACTAGCTAATTTTGTTGCACGAAAGTTTGAATCCATTAAAGCAGACATCAATCGATTACTATCCTTATCTTGCACAACAGCCATAATTAATTTCATCCTTATGCCTCCCTTTATTTTATCATGTTTTTATATACTATTCATTTTCTGATATATGGTAATTGTACCGTATGCTTTTATTCTTTTTACTGTTCTTCATTCCCCTAGATTATAAGAAAAACACTCCATACGAAGTGTCTTATTCTTTATTTTCAGTATGAATGAGGTTCTTAATTATGTTTAGTGTTTCACCATAGACCTCCTCAATGGATCTTGAGGCATCTATTTTTATCATTCTCTCTTTATATTTCTCTAATAAAAGGGAATATCCTTCCCTTACTTTATAATGAAAATCTAATTCTTCTAAATCTAAGCGATTAATTTCTCTCTCTTTATTTTGATTTATTCGATTAAACCCTTCCTCTGGTTCAATATCAAAATATAGTGTCTTCGTAGGCATGAGATCATCAATAGCAAATTCATTAATGGATAACACCTCATTCATACCTAGCTCCCTAGCAAACCCTTGATACGCCAAAGAACTGTCTATGAATCGATCACATAACACAATATACCCATTATTGATTGCTGGTAAAACCTTCTCTACAAGATGCTGTCTTCTCGCTGCTGCATATAATAGTGCTTCTGTGCGGCCGTCCATTTCTGTATTTTCCGGATCGAGGATAATGGAACGAATCTTTTCGGCTATTTTTATTCCTCCTGGTTCTCGTGTGAAAACAACAGGATAATTCTCATTCTTTAGTTGCTCAACAATTTTAGTAATAATGGTGGTCTTACCAGCACCCTCAGGTCCTTCAACCGTGATAAATATACCTTTCATACAAATCTCCTTACTCACAGTCCATGACGTTTAATTTATTAATTACCTTTTTACCTTGAAACTTTGCTCCCATTTTCTGAAGCATCTTAATTTGGTTAATATGCTCGGCAGTAATTCTTTCACCGTATAACAAAAGTGGGATACCGGGTGGATACGGAATGATTGTTTCTGCTGAGAGATTATGAATTCCTTCTTCTATTGTAACCCATTTTGTCCTTTTCGACTTTAACTCCTCATAAGAGTATGGAAAACTAGATGGAATGTGGTAATTTGGATACATCTTTTTATCTTGAAGAACTGGTAAATGGGACAAAGCCCTTTTTATCGTATCACTAATTGATATCAATTGTTTTTTTTCCAAAGGCAAAATGAAAAGGACATTAAATGGATCCGCTAACTCTGTATAGATACCGTTTTGTTCTAATAAATCCTGTATCTCATACCCTGATAATGATGTTCGTGTTTGTAAGATGACTTTAAGAGGGTCTTGGCATATATTAGGGTCCTTTGAAGTAACAATATTTATTTGCGGAATGCAATTTAGTTCTCTTTTCCATAATTCAATGCTTGCTGATAACAGTTTCACATCTTTATTAGTAAAAGATGCAATATAGGCTCTGGCCAGATCAAGTGATGCCATTATTGGATAGGATGGACTACTCGACTGCAAGATTTTTAAATACATGCTTACCTGTTCCATCGGAATTAGGTCACTTTGAAAGTGAAGATAAGACCCCATAGTCATAGCTGGTAATGTTTTGTGTGCAGACTGTACAACAATATCTGCACCACATGATAAAGCTGATGACGGGAAAGGATCTCCAATGCCAAAGTGTGCACCATGTGCTTCGTCTACTAAAACGGGCATTCCTCTCTCCTGTGCATATGAAATAATAGAAGTTAAATTATAGGTTTGTCCATAATAATTAGGATTTGTTAGAATAACAGCCTTAGCATTAGGAAATTGATCAATTGCTTCCTTAATTGTGCTTTCAGTCACATATGTAGCAACCTGTAGGTCTGGATCAATATTAGGTGTAACAAATACTGGCTGTGCACCCGCCAACATTAAGCCATTCATTACGGATTTATGGCAGCTTCTCGAAACGATAACTATATCATTTTTTGAACAGACTGCTAATATCATTGCTAAGTTCCCCACAGTCGAACCATTCACTAAAAAGAAAGACTTTCTAGAGCCATAATAATTGGCTAATAACGTTTCTGCCTTTAGAATTGCCTCTTCAGGCTGATGTAGATCATCTAGACCACTTATTTCTGTTAAATCAATAGATAGGATATCTTTAAAAATGTTTAATCCCTTTTCTAAGAGGAGACTCCCAGATTTATGTCCTGGAACATGAAATGAGATGGGTGATTGGTTAATATGATTCATTAGCGAATCGAACAATGGTGTACTATTTTGATTCATCCTTTTTTCCTCACATTTAACTTTTTGTTAGTTCCCTTCATCTTACTATAAGTTAAGGGAAAATAAAAAAAATCCCTATAAAGGGATGGGATATCAAGACAAGATCTTGGGTGTAGTTATCTTTCGTAATTGCTGTATATAAAACTGATAGCTTGGATGGTTAGTTTGAGTATGAATCATTTCTGTCTCACAGTCCGTACAGATAAAGGATGTATATAAATGTATCCCTTTCTCTTTTTCCTTTTCACATATTACACATGTTTCCCCAAAGTACTCTCTTTTTGAAATAGCACTCATTTACTCCACCTCCTACTTTTAGCATTCCCAAATTAAATAAATGTATACACAATTATAAATTTACGTAATATTCATCATTGTATGTAGAAGAAAAGAAATAGGTGAATGCCTATTAGCAATTTACAGGGCACTTTTCTTTTGCTTAAGAAAAATATTCATAAATCCTTAAAGCGTGCTTTTCTGTGATAAATCATCATTGATTAGTTGCATTGACGGTCGAAGTCTCTTCAAAAATGAGAGTATATTATATCTGTAAGATATTCTGATAATTGTTATTCATAGAAAGTAGAAATTATTAGGAGAATTTAAATGATGTTACGAAATTAAATGGATGTTGATATATGGTATCAATATAATAACGAACATTAAGTTAGCAGTTAATCGATTAAATGGTATTATCCTTGAACCATGAAGCATCTTTTTCATAATGGAGATTAATTAAATGGCAACGAGTTCTCTGTTTTATAATTTAGTATGGACAAGAGGCTAATAGACAAAAAAAGAGTAACTGATTCCTCAGCTGCTCTTTCTCTCTTTGCTTGACGACGTCCTACTCTCAAGGACTTGTACAGGATGTACGTGCTGGCTTCTAAGTTGCGCACAGGACTTTTAGTAGAAGTTCCTTTTTTTGTACCATCGGCGCTCGAGCTTAACTTCCGTGTTCGGGTTCGGTTCGGACAAAAATGAGCGGCGAATCTCTTCGTCAGCTTCACTCGCTCAGATCCTCACGTACAGTCGTATGCTCCGGTCTTACTTGCACAGGATGTGCTGACTTCTGCGTTGCTCACAGGACGTGAGCGACTTTAGCAGAAGTTCCTTTTCCTTCTTTCCTTGACCTTCTTGCTCCTTTTTGCCCTCACTATATTTTGTATCTACTTGAATCTATTTGTCCTGATGGACTAAAAACTAATAAAAAAGAGTAACTGATTACTCAGTTACTCTTTTTCTCTTTGCTTGGCGACGTCCTACTCTCACAGGGACAAAGTCCCAACTACCATCGGCGCTGAAGAGCTTAACTTCCGTGTTCGGAATGGGAACGGGTGTGACCTCTTCGCCATCATCACCAAACTTTTATTCTCAAAGAAGGTTTATTCCTTCAAAACTAGATAACGAATGTATTCATGAAAGTTTAACACTTTTTTATATGGTTAAGTCCTCGACCTATTAGTATCTGTCAGCTCCACGTGTCGCCACGCTTCCACCTCAGACCTATC
>VTTJ01000016.1 GCA_008364785.1 Bacillus sp. BGMRC 2118
GCCAGGATCAAACTCTCCAATAAAGTGTTTGATTGCTCATTCTTGCTGGCTATCTATATAATAGATAGTTTTAAATATTTTGCGTTGGTTAAACCAACACGCTTGACGTTTTGTTTAGTTTTCAAAGAACTCTTTGTTGCTCAGAAGCAACTTTCTTATAATAACAAGTTTTAAAGTCTTTGTCAAACACTTTTTTGATTTTTTATTTTTCAAAAGAAAGTATTTGATGTCTTGCTGCGACTCCTCTTATATTACACAGGTTTCATCCAATAGTCAACACTAAATATTAATTATAAAATATGGAAAATCCCTGATGATAACCACCAGGGACTGTTATTATAACTAAGCATTATTCAGTTAAGAAGATAAAATATAGAACGAAGATGATAAACATACCATACATAATAGGGTGAATCTCTTTTGTTCTGCCTTTCATGATCATCGTAATAGGATAAAAAATGAACCCCATAGCAATTCCCGTTGCAATACTATATGCTAGCGGCATTGTAATAATCGTCAAGAATGCCGGAACTGCAACTTCAAACTGATCCCACTCAATTTTCCCAAGCGCAGATACCATTAGTACACCTACAATAATTAAAGCTGGTGCCGTAACATGCGGAGTTACAACCCCTAATAACGGTGAAAAGAATAAAGCAAGTAAAAATAGTACCCCTGTTACAACTGAAGCAAAACCTGATCTTGCACCTGCTGCTACTCCAGCAGAAGATTCGATATATGATGTTGTCGTAGAAGTACCAAGTGTGGCTCCGACAACTGTTGCAGCTGAATCTGCGAATAGTGCCTTTCCTGCACGAGGAAGCTTATTGTCCTTTATTAAGTTTGCTTGATTTGCAACTGCCAATAAAGTTCCTGCAGTGTCAAAGAAGTCTACAAATAGAAACGTTAAAATTACAGCAAGCATCTTAATCGTAAATACTTGGTCAAGATTTTCAAATGCCACCCCAAAAGTTGCCTCTAAACTAGGAACTGCCCCAATAACTTGATTAGGAAGTTCAACTAATCCAACAATTACTCCAACTACTGCAGTAACAAACATACCAATGAAGATTCCAGCATTCACTTTTTTAACCATTAGAATAACCGTAATGACAATTCCGAATATCGCCAGTAATGTAGGTCCACTTGTGATATCCCCTAAACCAACAAGTACCGCGTCATCATTCGTAATAATTCCTGCATTTTGTAATCCAACAAAAGCAATGAACAAACCAATACCCGCTGCAACTGCATACTTAAGTTGAGCTGGAATGGCGTTAATAATTTTTTCTCGTGCACCTGTTAGGGTCAAGGCGATAAAGATTAAACCTGAAACTAACACTCCAGATAACGCAGTTTGCCAAGGAATCCCCATTCCCAAAACTACTGTAAAAGAAAAGAATGCATTTAATCCCATACCTGGTGCTAGGGCTATTGGGTATCTTGCTATAATCCCCATCAACAGTGAACCTAAAGCAGCAGCAATCGCTGTCGCTGTAAATACTGCTTCCTTGTTCATTCTCATTTCCTCAGGTAAATCCGGAATCGCACTCATACTTAAAACATCCGGATTCACAAATAGAATGTAAGCCATAGAAAGAAAGGTTGTTACCCCCCCAATGATCTCTTTTCTATAATTTGTACCGAGTTCTTCAAATTGAAAATAACGTTTCATTTCTTTTTCCTCTCCCTTTTCCTCTCAGATAGAAGAGAATACCCCAAAAACAAGAGTAGCTCCCTGCGCAGACGCAAGGAGCTAACATACAAAGAAATAAAAAATACCTATTACTAGATATATAAACTAGTAAAATGATAATCTTCATTTCTCGTAGTCCAGCTATTTACGGCAGCTTGGTAGAAACTTCTGGGCCATATTCCCAAAATTATACGAGATTTCTATAAAATTAATATGATTACACTCTAATTTTACTAACTTTGTCGATTGGTGTCAAGGTAAATTCCGAACATTTTATTTAAATATCCGGAATTTCGTTCGGTTTATTCCCACTCAATGGTTGCTGGGGGCTTACTTGTAATGTCATAAACAACACGATTGATATGCGCTACTTCATTTACAATTCTTGTAGAAATCTTTTCTAACACTTCCCAAGGAATTCTAGCCCAGTCTGAAGTCATTCCATCTATTGAAGTGACTGCACGAATTCCAATTGTATAATCATACGTGCGAGCATCTCCCATAACCCCTACACTGCGTATGTCTGGTAACACCGTGAAATACTGCCATATATCTCGCTCTAACCCAAAGTTTCTTATTTCCTCACGTAAAATCGCATCAGATTCACGTACGATTTCCAACTTTTCTTCTGTCACTTCTCCTAGCACACGAATACCAAGACCTGGACCTGGGAACGGTTGTCTCCATACAATCTCATCCGGAATACCTAGCTCAGTTCCTAGAGCACGAACCTCATCTTTAAATAGTGTGTTTAATGGTTCTATTAGTGTGAATGCCATATCTTCTGGCAGCCCACCTACATTATGATGTGATTTAATCGTTTGAGCAGTCAATGTCCCGCTCTCAATAATGTCTGTATACAGTGTTCCTTGAGCTAAGAATTCAATTCCTTCGAGCTTTTGTGCTTCATCATCAAAAACATAAATAAACTCGTTACCAATAATTTTACGCTTTTGTTCCGGATCACTTACGCCTTGTAACTTGTTCATGAATCGTTCTTTTGCGTCAATTTTGATGACATTCATATTAAAGCCTTCACTAAATGTTTTCATAACTCCTTCAGCTTCGCCTTTACGAAGTAAACCGTGATCCACAAACATACACGTTAACTGGTCACCAATTGCTTTATGAATTAACACCGCCACAACAGATGAGTCAACTCCACCACTTAATGCGCAGAGTACTTTTTTATCTCCAACTGTTTCTTTAATTTTTTGCATTTCCACTTCAATGAAATTTTCCATCGACCAGTTTGCTTCACTGTGACAAATTTCAAACACGAAATTCTTTAATAAATCATTCCCATATTCAGAATGTCTTACTTCCGGATGAAATTGAACACCGTAGAAGTTACGACTCGGATCACTCATAGCCGCAATCGGGCAAGATGCACTCGTCGCATCCACATCAAAGCCTTGTGGAGTTTCTACTACTAAGTCACCATGACTCATCCAAACAACCTGTTCTTCTGGTATTTGATGATACAGTGGTGATTGAATTTCTACATTTACTGTTGCTTTTCCGTATTCACGGTGGGTAGCTTTCTCGACTTTCCCTCCGAAAATGTGTGTCATAAGCTGCATACCATAACAAATTCCTAACACTGGAACACCAATATTAAATATGTCATGATCACAATGAAATGCATTTTCCTCATAGACACTATTTGGACCACCTGAAAGGATAATCCCCTTTGGATTTAAAGCTTTAATTTCTGCTGCTGTTAACGTATGTGGATGTAGTTCACTGTAGACCCCAAATTCACGAATTCGACGTGTAATTAGTTGATTATACTGACTTCCAAAATCAAGAACAACAATTTTCTCCTGCTCTAATACCAATACGCTCACCTCTTAGATATTAATATCGTATATTTTCCTTCAAGAAAAACAAAAAACCAGGATTTGTCTTCTATATAGAAGGCAGAATCCTGGTTTTCTAGCAAATACAAATAAAAGATTTGTAGAATATCTTGACTCTGCCTTCATAGTCAGGTCATTTAAGGTAACCCGGTAGAGACTCTCGAACCATATTTTCGAGGATATATGAAGGACTCATGTTTAATTGAACCTAATTCTATCAATGGCTACACAATTGGTCAAGATGCTATTCTTTTTATTAAATTTTCCCATAACTTTTGGAGCTGCTTGATATCCTTTTCTTCAAGAGTATGGTTTTTTCGGTATTGAATGCCTTCTAGTTTAACAGTGAGTCTCCTCATATCTTTTGTATAAAAGAATGAGTCCACATAAGCTGCATATTCACGAAGTGTTTGATGATCCTTTTTCTTTATCCCATATGAGCGTAACAGCTTAAGTAAAACGAAGTACGACTTTTCAAAGGAAGGACCGTTTTTGAATCGGCCGTAACGTTTCAACACATAAATCGGCATCCATTTGTTTCGTGTAAAATACAAGAGTACCCCAATCACTATCAGTACAATCACGAAAATTATAACATCCTTGAATGTGATATCTACTGAAAAAGAACGACTGCCCGCTTCTTGACCGAGCTCTTCTTCTGCTAATAAATCTTCTTCTGGTTGTTCTGGTTTCTCTTCAGGTGCAGTTCCAGCTGGAATTGGAGTTTCGTTATTTTCTTGATTTGACGCGAAGTCATAAGGATTAGAGAAGCCTTTTGTTGGTTCAAACGGAACCCATCCAATTCCTGTGAAATACACCTCTACCCATGAGTGAGCATTTTCATTTTTCACTTCATAGAGTCGTGTATTGTTTGTTGTTGTTTCTAAATATTCTCCACCTGTGTATCCTTTTACCCAACGGGCGGGAATACCTGCAGATCGCAGTAATACGATCATGGATGTAGAGAAGTTGTCACAATAGCCAATCTTCGTTTCGAAAAGAAATTGATCAACATAATCATCATTTTTTCCTGGGACAGCTACATTTGTTGTATCATACTCAAATCCATTCAAACGGAAATAGCTTTCTACTGCCTTTACCTGATCATATCGATTCTCATGTGGCAAAATAATTTCTTGAGCTAGTGCTCTTACCCGGTCTGGCAAGCTTTCAGGAAGCTGTGTATAACCCAGCACTTCTTCTGGATATTCCATTGAGCTTGCTTGTAACTCTTCCAGAATATAACGAGGATCTTTATAGACCACACTATAATTATCTAGAGGATACAGTCGCCCACTTCTTCTAGTAGAGATTTTTTGAGTAGTTAAGTTCATTTCGTAATCAATCTCGTAATCTGTTTCTACAGATTCTAATTGTACTGGATACGTAATATGAGAATAACCAAGATTCATTTGGAATTTAGCTACTGATGGTGCACCTTGATAGGGTTGTTCTACTAATGGAAATGAGACTTTCTTTTCACTTGTTTCGGTAATAATGTTTGGCTCTTCTGATTCCCATCCTTTTCCGGTATAGACGTCTTTCGTTTCAACTCTCCAGTATTCACGGTTTGCTGTTTCTACAGTAAAGACAACTGTGTCATCACCGATAAAGGGACCACCAAGAGAAGAATCATTTGTCCCATAACCAATCTTCTTAATTCCACCGCTTCCTTCTCCACCTTTACCTGTTAAAAACGGCATCGGATCTGGCCAGACTGGAGCAGCTTTCGGAGCAAAGTAGCCGACTGATGTTGTCAGTACTGTTACAGTTAAGAGTGGTACAAGCCATTTCATCCAAAGCTGCTTGTGAACAAATAATGATTCCTGTTCTTTTAATCGGTCAAGTTTTAATAAACCAAGAATAATAAATCCAAATACAACCATACGTATAATGGCATGATCAGCATCATAAGGAGTGAACGTATCTAACACAGCTAAATATGTGATCGTTAATAATAAGAACAGTAATATTTTCTTTAGCTGCACAATCCAATATTCCATTAAATATGCCAGCAACCATAACAAAATAAAGAATAGTAAGCTTCTAAAAGAATTCGTCATTTCCCACCAGTTGGCATTCAGCATAAAGAAGAAGTTCGTCACAATGTCAGAAAAGAATGCTGATATCCAATCACGACTGAAAAATCCACCATCAAAAAATAAATCATGGATAAAATACGCAATCAATAACACTTTAGCTGAAAATGAAACAATAAACGGTACAGAGAAATAAGATAATAGATACGCAAGTACAATAAAATATAAAAAGATTGATAAATTCGCCGTATCTGTTACTTCATCTAGTGGACGGAGCCATTCCCATAATACTAAAAATCCGTAAACATAATAGATGACTTTTTTTAAGGAATTGTTGTTTTCTTTCATCATCTACTCACCTCGTAAAAAGCATCTGCATATTGACCTTCCATAACAGCCTTCACAAAAATATGCTTACGCTTTAGGTTCTCAACCTTAATGATCGTCTCTTTGGACGGATTCACCTTTGGCAATACGACAAAGACAATAATTAAATATTGCTTATGCGCTAGATACTCCACGGTACGCGTGAACGTATCTGACAGTTCACTCGTTACAAAAATCATTGTTAAACCTTGCTGCCATTTTGTAACCTCACTTTCAACCGAAGTGGCAAAATGGTTGCTGTCAGGTTGAACTTTGGCAAGGTGATAAAAAATTTGTTGCTGATGTGATTCTGAATTCCGAAGACCCGCTACAAAGCGCTCTTTCCCGTTTGATACAAAGCCAACTTGTGCACCATGCCTGATAATTCCTCTTACGATGGAGGCTGACAGAGTAACAACTTGTTCAAACATGACTCGATTTTGGTCCTGCGTACGATCCATAAATACGACAACATCATGGCTTTGTTGTTGTTCAAATTCTTTCGTCATAAACGTATCTCTTCTTGCACTTGTCTTCCAGTCTATCCACGAGAATCGATCACCTGGTGTGTATTCACGAACACTTACTGCCATCGTCGTATCACGAATGAGCTTCGTACGAGATGATGTAGACCCTTGATCAAATCGATTTTCTAATTGTCGATATTGCAGATCTACATACTGAGGATACACGAGGTAATTTTTCTTACTTTCGTAACGATGTTCCTTCTCTACTAGTCCAAATAAATCACCTGTTCGTAATCTTATGGACGTAAACAGATGCTCTCCTCTCGGAATCGAGTCAATTGTATACTCCATTTCAATTGTTCGTTTAAACCAAGGAAACACCATATTCTTTGCTCTTTTTGATTGTGAACAAAACTTGAGAGATGCCGGAAGCTCTTCTTCAATAATTAAATAAAGAAGTGGGATAAACGGCAGGTTTCTCGATACTGTGATTGTACCTTTTAACTTTTCACCCGCTATAAACTGATTTTGGTTCACCGTTCTAGTTACTTCAAACTTCGTTAACGGGTAGAAACTGATTAATAAAGAATATAAGCCAAGCGGAAGAAAGCTATAAAAAATAAACCAGCTGACAAATCCACCCTGAAACATAGCGAACACAAATGTACCCAGGATTAGGAGTACAATTAATGAAACTTTTCCTGCCAAACGTACATATAAGTTATTTTTCATAAACATCAACGCCTAACTAATGGAACCCGTATCTGCTCAAGCATATGCGTAATAATTTGCTCAGCTGTGATCCCTTCAAATTTAGCTTCAGACTTTAAAATAATGCGGTGTGCTAATGTGTAAGGTGCTAAGTACTTCACATCATCCGGAACAACATAATCACGACCGTTAATTAATGCATAAGCCTGACTTGCTCTCATTAAAGCAATGGCACCACGTGGACTCGCTCCTAAATAAATGGATAGATGTTTACGTGTAGCATCAACGATATTTACAATGTACTGTCTTACTGACGCATCAACCGTCACTCTTTTTGCTTCTTTTTGTAATTCGATCAGTTCTTCCGTCGAAATTACTGAATCAAGCTCGTGAATAGGCTGACCAGATTCCATGCGTTCTAACATTTCCAATTCTTCATCAATTGTCGGATAACCCATCTTTAATTTTAAAATAAAACGATCTAACTGTGCTTCAGGCAATGGATACGTTCCTTCATACTCAATCGGATTCTGTGTTGCCATGACAAAGAAAGGCTTTGCCAACGCTCTTGTTACTCCATCAACGGTTACACTCGCTTCTTCCATTCCTTCTAATAATGCAGCTTGAGTTTTAGGAGAAGTACGATTAATTTCATCTGCCAATACAATATTCCCCATTATTGGACCAGGACGAAATTCAAAGTGCAGCTCTTTCGGATTATAAATGGAAACACCTGTTACATCAGATGGCAATAAATCAGGTGTAAATTGAATTCGTTTAAAATCAGCACTTACTGACTTGGCTAACGCCCGTACCATCATCGTTTTTCCAACACCGGGAACATCCTCTAATAAAACATGCCCGTCAGCAAGTAAAGCAACTAAACTTAATGTTGCGACATCGCGTTTCCCTATCATAACTTTACCAATATTATCTATTACTCTATCTAATACCGGATGCACTGTATCAATGTGTTGTACCATAATATAAGACCCCTTCTCTCTTTAATTATCTCAATTTGTTTCTCCCGCCATGCTAAACATATAAAACCAAAGACTATCATTCCGTTGATTCCCTTAACCCTCTATCCCCTACAATAGACGTATAAGAAATACTATATGTTACGATTACGGAATTTTCTATCTTTTCCAATAGATTACCATACTCTTCTTATATATTCTAATCATTTTGTTATTCCCCTCTTTACTCTAGGAATTTTTATATAAGCCCCCTTGCTTTGAAAGGTTTATAACTTATTCAACTTCTATTACCATCCAATTTATAATAGAATTTCTGTCTATTTATATATTCACAAAATAAATTAATATATGTTAACCTAAATATTGTATTGGTTAACATATATTAATTTAGGGGTGAAAAAAGTATGACTTCATTTTGGATTACCGGAACTGATACAGACGTGGGAAAAACAATTGTCACTACATACATGATGCGCTATTTTCAATCAAAAGGATCCACCATCCCATATAAACCTGTTCAATCCGGAATAACAGAATATGCTTCAGATACAAAATTCTATCAATCTTTTAGTGAAATAAAACTAGAGGAAGAGCATGTAAACAGCTACTCCTTTATCGAGCCTGCTTCTCCACATTATGCTGCAAGATTAGAACAAACGGTTATTGAAGAAAACAAGATTTTAGATAAAATTAAACATCTTCAATCAATATATGAACATGTGATTTGTGAAGGAGCAGGTGGCTTGTTTGTCCCTCTAAATGTAGAAAAAAGCTATCATTTACTAGATTTAATACAACAATCCTCATTACCTGTAATTGTTGTAGCCCGATCGACATTAGGGACAATCAATCATACTTTATTATCAATTGAAGCATTGAAGGCTAGAAATATTTCTATATTAGGTATCGTATTTAACGGCTATGATGGTTCATCGCTTGAGGATGATAACATCACAACAATTCAACAACTCACAAATCTACCATTCCTGGTTATACCAAAGTTACAAAATCTATCAGACTTAAAAGAACTTCAGATAGAAAATACAGAGGAGTTTTTTGAAAGGTTGGTAAAGGTATGATTTCAAATTTACAAAAAAGAGATTTAAACCATGTTTGGCACCCTTGTTCTCAAATGAAAGATTATGAAGAATTCCCCCCTATTGTCATAAAGAGTGGGAAGGGCATTTATTTATATGATGAAAATGGAAAGCAATACATTGATGCGGTTTCTTCCTGGTGGGTCAATTTGTTCGGACATGCGAATGAAAAAATAAGCAGTGCCTTAGCAAAACAGGCCTTTCAATTAGAGCATGTAATCTTTGCGAATTTCACTCATGAACCCGCTATTTACCTGGCAGAAAAACTGGTTAAAGTGACCCCGGAAGGTTTAACAAAGGTGTTTTTTGCTGATAACGGATCATCCGCTGTAGAAGTGGCGTTAAAAATGAGTTTTCAATATCACATGCAGAGAAATAAACCTAATAAAAAACGGTTTATGGCATTAACAGATGCGTATCATGGAGAGACACTCGGCGCACTCTCAGTTGGAGGTGTCGGTTTATACAATGAAGTATTTCAACCACTGTTACTAAACACAGTTAGGGCACAAGGACCAGACTGTTTTCGATGTCCATTTAATGAAAAGCCTGACAACTGCCATACTCCTTGTATGTCCTTTGTTGAAGAGCAATTAAAGAAACATCATGAAGAGTTAACGGCAATCATTATTGAACCGTTAATACAAGCTGCAGCCGGCATGAAAATGTATCCTCCAGCTTACTTAAAAAAGTTAAAGCAGCTTTGTGTAAAATATGATGTTCACCTTATTGCTGATGAAGTAGCAGTAGGATTTGGCCGAACGGGGACAATGTTTGCATGTGAACAAGCTGAAATTACACCTGATTTTATGTGTTTATCCAAAGGGTTAACTGGTGGTTACTTACCTTTGTCGGTTGTCCTTACTACTGATGAAATATACGATGCCTTCTATGATGATTATCAATCAATGAAAGCATTCCTACATTCACATAGTTACTCTGGCAACCCTTTAGCCTGCCGAGTGGCTCTAGAGGTACTTAAGATATTTGAAGAAGAACAATACATAAATGAAATTCAAATAAAAAGTAACTATATGAGAGAATTAGCTTCCAGTACGTTTGAACATCTTCCATATGTTGGAGAATATAGACAGATCGGTATGGTTGGTGCCATTGAATTAGTAAGAAATAAGCATACAAAAGAGCCGTTCCCTAGCCAAGATCGTATTGGATATCAGATTTATAGAATTGCTTTAGAAAATGGGTTATTGTTGCGCCCACTTGGAAACGTGCTTTATTTCATGCCACCATATGTGATAACTAAAGAGGAAATAAAGACAATGATTACCCTTACTTATGAAGCTGTACAGCAATATTTCCAAAGTAGTATGAAGGATAAGGAGGTTCTATCAACATGAAGAATCATTCCACACTTTCATTAACAGCGATATCCTTGTTTGCATCCTTAACGGCTGTTGGGGCATTTATTAAAATTCCGTTCCCATACGTTCCATTCACACTCCAAGTGCTTTTTGTCTTCCTGGCCGCATCTCTATTAGGAAGTAAACGAGGTATGCAAAGCCAGCTAATCTATGTAGTCGTTGGTTTAGCTGGTGTCCCTGTTTTTACACAGGGGGGAGGGCTCAGCTATGTTCTCCAGCCTACATTTGGCTATTTGTTAGGGTTTATTGCTGGAGCGTATGTCATCGGTTTAATTTTGGAAAGGATCTCAAATCCAAAGACGTATCAATTTATTTTAGCGAACCTTTTGGGACTGGCAATTGTTTATCTGTTCGGTGTTTCATACTTATACATAGCTCTTAATACATGGATGGGCATTGAAAGCAGCGTGGCACATGTCGTCATGATTGGCTTCGTCTACAGTATAGCCGGTGATGTTCTTCTATCCATCATTGCCGGATATTTAGCGATGAGATTATATCAAGCATTTTTTTCAATACGAAACAGTCAAAAAATCACTATTCAAAAGGAGAGAATACTATGAATTGGTTACAGTTAGCACAAGAAGTTGTAGGTGGTAAAATAATTTCAGATCAAGAAGCAATGAGCATTTTGAATTGTGAGGATGACGACCTTCTTCCATTATTACACGGTGCCTTCCACATTCGTAAAACTTACTATGGCAAAAAGGTTAAATTAAATATGATCATTAATGCGAAGAGTGGGTACTGTCCGGAAGATTGTGGATATTGTTCCCAATCCTCAATCTCCACAGCTGAGATTGAGAAATATCCGTTTATAACGAAAGAAGAAATTTTACAAGGTGCAAAAATTGCCTTTGAAAATAAGGTGGGGACATATTGTATTGTAGCTAGCGGAAGAGGTCCTACTCGAAAAGATGTGAATGTTGTGAGTGAAGCCGTAGAAGAAATTAAAGAGAAATATGGATTAAAAGTGTGTGCCTGCTTAGGAATCCTAAAGGATGAGCAAGCTGCTCAACTTAAAGGAGCAGGTGTGGACCGCTATAACCATAACTTAAACACTTCTGAGCGTCATCACTCCTATATTACAACTTCGCATACATATGAAGATCGTGTAAATACGGTAGAAATGGCGAAAAGACATGGTATTTCCCCATGTTCTGGAGCAATTATTGGGATGAAGGAAACAAAAGAAGATGTAATCAATATTGCTCATGCATTACGTCAAATCGATGCCGATTCCATTCCCGTAAATTTTTTACACGCAATTGATGGCACAAAACTAGAGGGAGTCAATGAACTAAATCCCCGCTACTGCCTAAAAGTCTTAGCTCTATTCCGTTATATTAATCCAACGAAGGAGATTCGTATATCAGGTGGACGTGAAGTGAACTTAGGTAGTTTACAGCCTTTAGGTCTATATGCAGCAAACAGTATTTTCCTTGGTAATTACTTAACTACAGAAGGTCAAGAATCCAATCAAGACCATAAAATGCTGCGAGACCTAGGATTTGAAATAGAGCTAGTGAACAAGCAAGAAGAAGTGTTTTCAGGTTAAGCTATTTGACATATCAGCTTTAATTAATCAGTCTTGCTATAAATGTCTTGAGGACAAACAAATCATAGTTCAAATTAAAGAAGGCAAGAAAATAGGTATTGCTCATCACATGAACAACGATATAGTAGTAGAGTGTAAGATTATGCCTGTTTTCGGGGGAACAAACGCTAACCGGCGAAGAACTAGATTTGGTTCCATATTAACCTTGCACCTATCACTCACTGCATGTTAATCATGCGCCATAAATAAAAGAAGAATCATTGCTGCAATGATTCTTCTTTTTTATACTTTACTTTACTTTAGTTGAATCGTAATCGGTTTTAGAACCTTTGTTTCTAACACCTCACCTGATCCCTTTGAGTAATGAACTTGCGGAGTTAAGGTTAGGGTTTTGGCATCAGGGTTTAAAGAATAAATAGTGGAACGTAATTCATGTAATGCTCCATTACCTTGGCTAGTGCCACCATTTCCATGGACATTATATTCGTTACCTAAATTATCTTTAACTCCTACCATTTCAAGTGAAACAAACGGCCATTTTTCTATAACTGATGTATCCACATACATCTCATAGTCAAATGTCGCCGTTAATTTAGATTGTTCTACGGACTTTATCAAGACCGTTATCCCTTCCTGTGATAACGTTTCATTTACTATTTGTGCATCTGTTTGCAACTGCCCAAGCTTGAATTCAAACTTCCAGTCACCTTCGACTTTATTTTTTGCTTGATGATTCGTAAAAGCAAGCGGCTCCCACTGAACGAGTATGTCGTCAGGAGATTCTCCTTCAAAGTGAGGTGTAACCTCTTCTATACCGATATAAGTAGTATCATTTATTTTCTCAATGGTACCGGTTCCTCCCATTCCAGTAGAAGGTTCCACATTAATGAAGCCTTCTGTACGAGGATTTTCACCCAGTTCTACTTCTGTTTGTAGGGCGTATGTCAAAATAATATTTGTTCCATCGTAAACAGCATTCTCCACCATAACATCAATTCCATTACTTGATTGAACCTGATTAATGACCTCTGCTTGTTCAGTATAATCCTGAGGTACAGTATCCTGGTCAAAGTACGCAATGATGTTTTCAATAAAAGGAACTTGGTTCGCGATTGCCGGTACAGCTAAAAAGCTCGTTGCTAAGATACCTGCTCCCAGAACAATACTGGCAGCCATATAATTTATATTCATTGATTTCTTTTTCACTAATTTGGAAAGCACATGATTCTTAATCTTTATCTTTTCTTTCTTTGTTAGGGCTGTTGGTTCGATTTGTTCGATGTCTAGGTTAAGTAGATCCTGATATTCCTGTTTCATGAAAATCGCTCCCTCAACTGTTTATTTTGAGCTAATTTCTTTCTCCCTCTATATAAGCGGTTTTCAACGGCCGAAATGGATAAATCCATCAAATTTGCAATATCTACTGTTGGTAGATGTAGAAAGTATTTCATAATAAATAGATCCCGATCTATTTGAGGCAACGTACTTAAAGCAAGCAACAAGGTATTTCGATCTTCCTTTTTGACTAGTTGACGTTGAATATCGTTAGAATCTTGTTGTTCCTCAATATACTCATCACTATGTTCCCGTCCTTTTTGTTTTTCAAGTTGACGCAGCCTGTCAATGGCTTTGTATTTTGTAATAACTCCAATCCACTTTTTAAAATCTCCCGGTTCTCCCTTAAACTGATTGGCGTTAGTCCATACAGTAAAAAACACATCATTTACACATTCCTCTACTGCTTCTTTGCTGACAGGCGATAAAATTTTATAACTAATCGCATGAACAAGAGGGGAGAATTGCTCAATGATATATTCCAATGCATCTTCTTTTTGCTTGTTTAATCGGTTGATAAAATTCATAGCATTACACTTCATTTGAATTCTCCTTATTGAATTGAAAAGGATGTTTTCGTCTAGATTGTTGCTTTGAGTAAAAATCCCAAAAGCCGGATTCTTACCTTAATATTTAGATGCTTCTATACATGAAAAGAGTTGCTTTTTTCTAATCCAACCTCAATTTGCTTCTAAAAATGGTTGTACACCCAGATAATAGTACAAAAAGCAATAAAGTTTAAGAAAAGAGCAGTTGAAAAAGCTTTTTCACTAACTATATCGAAACATTTACACAAAATCTCTCATCCTATTTTAAATTGTTTTATAGACATCTAAAAAACACTTCCTGCATGACAGGAAGTGCCTTATTTTCTTTTCTTACATAATATTTAAAATCTTTTTCGCACGGTTTACCATTTCCTCTGTAGGCGGTTCAACATTTCCCAGCGGATACTTGAGTCCTAGTGCATTCCACTTATACACACCTAACTTATGGTAAGGAAGTATTTCAACCTTTTGAACATTGTTCAGCTGGTCAATGAATTGCTTAAGAGTGGTCAAATCCCCTTCGTCATCCGTTCTTCCAGGTACTAAAACATGTCTGATCCATACTGGAACATTTTTCTTTGATAAATATAAAGCGAACGCTAGGATGTGATCGTTCTTCATACCTGTTAATTCATGGTGCTCTTTCGTGTTCATTTGTTTGAGATCTAGCAATAGTAGATCTGTTACTTCGAGTAAAATGTCTAATTTTCTTAGAAATTCAGGATGTTCATGATAACAGCCACCAGACGTGTCAATGGTTGTATGAATGCCAAGCTCTTTACACTTTTTAAATAGCTCTGTCAAAAAGTCAATTTGTAAAAGTGGTTCACCGCCTGACACAGTTATTCCGCCACCACTGCTTTGAAAATAGGGAAGGTAATCCTTTACATCCTCTATAATCTCATCTACCGTCATTTCTTCTCCCTTCCCAATATCCCATGTATCAGGATTATGGCAAAACTGGCATCGTAATAAGCAGCCCTGAAGAAATATAATATAGCGTAATCCCGGACCATCTACTGTACCACATGTTTCAACTGAATGGACTCTTCCTATCATGTGTAATTCCTCCTAAGATGTATGGTAGGAAGGTCCAATCAAGAATCTTCCTATAATGATTCGTGAAACGTACGATTAATAACGTCTATTTGTTGTTCTCTTGTTAGCTTAATAAAGTTTACTGCATAGCCTGATACACGAATCGTTAATTGCGGATACTGTTCTGGGTGTTCCATCGCATCTAACAATGTTTCACGATTAAATACGTTAATATTTAAATGGTGACCGCCTTTCATTGCGTACCCATCTAGAATCCCCACCAGATTACTGATTTGTAATTCCTCTTCTTTACCTAATGCTTTAGGGACAATACTAAATGTATTAGACACACCATCTAGAGAATACTCATATGGAATTTTGGCAACTGAGTTCAATGAAGCAAGTGCTCCCTTCTGATCTCGGCCATGCAGTGGATTTGCTCCTGGAGCGAATGGTTCTCCTGCTTTTCTTCCATCTGGTGTGTTACCTGTCTTCTTACCGTATACAACGTTACTAGTAATGGTTAGAACAGACATTGTCGGTACAGCTTGACGATACGTTTTGTGCTTTTTTAGCTTGTTCATGAATGTTTTTACTAGCTCGACTGCAATTTGATCAACTCTGTCATCATTATTACCGTATTTCGGATAATCGCCTTCAATTTCATAATCAACTGCAATTCCATTTTCATCACGAATGACTTTTACTTTTGCATGCTTAATGGCACTTAAGCTGTCGGCTGTAACAGATAATCCGGCAATTCCACACGCCATAGTTCGCAATATTTCACGATCATGTAATGCCATCTCAATTCGCTCATAACTGTACTTATCATGCATGTAATGAATGATGTTCAAGGTATTCATGTATAGCTCTGCTAACCAGTCCATCACAGCATCAAAACGTTCTACTACTTTTTCATACTCTAAATATTCATCTTGAATTGGAGCAGTTGCTGGTGCAATTTGAATTTTTAGCTTTTCATCCAATCCTCCATTGATGGCATATAATAAGCCTTTCGCAAGATTTGCTCTTGCTCCGAAAAATTGCATTTGCTTTCCAATTTTCATTGCACTTACACAACAAGCAATTCCATAATCATCTCCATATTCCGGTCTCATTAAATCATCATTTTCATATTGAATGGAGCTTGTCTGGATTGACATTTTCGCACAATAGCTCTTAAAGTCTTCCGTTAATTTCGTAGACCATAGTACCGTTAAATTCGGCTCTGGTGCTGGTCCTAGATTTGTTAATGTATGCAGGAATCGGAAGGAGTTTTTTGTCACAAGCGCTCTACCATCGACACCTACACCACCAATCGATTCTGTTACCCAAGTCGGATCTCCACTAAATAGCTCATTATAATCGGGGGTTCTTGCGAATTTCACAAGTCGAAGCTTCATGACGAAATGATCGACTAATTCTTGTGCTTCTTCCTCTGTCAGGATACCCTCTTTCAAATCACGTTCAATATAGATATCTAAAAATGTAGAAACACGACCGAGACTCACGGCTGCACCATTTTGCTCTTTAATCGCAGCTAAATAAGCAAAGTATAACCATTGAAACGCTTCCTGTGCATTTGATGCAGGCTGTGAAATGTCATAGCCATATGATAAAGCCATTTCCTTTAACTCTTGAAGTGCACGTACTTGTTCAGACAACTCTTCACGGTCATGAATCACATCTTCTGTCATCGTCTTCCCAGATAAGAGTTTTTCCTTCTCTTTCTCTTGAATCAGTTTATCTACACCGTATAATGCCACACGTCTGTAATCACCAATAATACGTCCACGGCCATAAGCATCAGGTAGTCCCGTAATAATTCCCGCTTTTCTAGCAAGCTTCATCTCTGGTGTATACGCATCAAACACACCTTGATTATGGGTTTTACGATACTTTGTGAAAGCTTCCTTCACATCAGGAGCAACTTCGTATCCATATGCTTTACAAGAGTCAATCGCCATTCGAATACCACCAAATGGTTGAAGTGATCGTTTGAACGGCTCATCTGTCTGAATCCCTACGACTTTTTCTATATGCTTATTTAAATATCCAGGTCCGTGAGACACAATCGTTGATACGATCTCTGTATCCATATTCAGAACGCCGCCTTGCTCACGTTCCTTTGTTGTTAATTCCATTATTTGATCCCAAAGCTCTAACGTTTCAGGAGTTGCCTGTTTTAAAAATGTTTCATTACCTTCATACAGAGAATAGTTCAATTGAATAAAGTCACGTACATCTATTTCCTCTTGCCATTTACCACGAGTAAAGCGTCTCCATTGATTCATTGGATATCCCCCGTCTACTAATTTTATGTGAGAGGTTTCACATGACTGAATGAAACTCTGCCTCTGTCTTTATCTTAACTGAAATAAAACAGCAGTAATGTGATTTACATCACAGGTAATGAACAACTTTTTATACTATAGTTGTCTATTTCATTTGCCACTACGTTCAGGGGATAGAAATTGTTGTCAATCCGTCACATGAAACCGCTTGTGAAGTGGCATTCTGGCTAGTTCGATTAACGAAGTTTTGAAGTAGAGCCCTTAAAACTCCCTAAAATCTATGTGAAAACAAACTTACAATAATATGAAACTAAAAATGCTATATGTTTCGATTTGTTTTTTCGGCGAATGCACCCTTTTATCGGCGCCCATATGCTGATATCAGGTAAAGTCAGGGATATATCGGCGATTTCACTGGGTTTATCGGCGAATTCACGCTACATATCGGCGATTCTGGAATCCTATTCGGCGAATACCTTATCTTATCGGCGACTTTATCCGTATATCAGCGAACCAAACTTCATTCTCAACTGCTCACAATATTTATGCATAAACCCCTCACTCATTAAACACCTACCCCATCACACTCTTGTTCTATACAAAAAAACCCTCTCTTAGTTCAATAAACTCAGAGAGGGTTTTCTATTCTATGAACGGCAGATAACATCAAGCCGCCCCTAAGGTGAGAGTGTGTATTATTTTTAAACTGGTGTACGTTAAGAACGGTATATCAGTTTTTTGTTAAATTCTGTCTGTAACATCTTTAACAAACAGTTATTATTTTTCATTGGAGTGATTTAGCAAAATGTAAGCAAAGTACTAATATGATGATTGGAATAATGATCTTACATGACAACTCTACAGTTATTTACTGAGCATTTCTATTATTGTACTTAAATATGGTTTATAGCACTTGCTACTTCTTCTGCGACTAACTAATAAAGTCTTTAATACGTGCAAGCTTAGCGACACTAACGGCAGTTATAATTACACATTGTCTCGAGTCATCAAGGACTATAAATTCCTACCCTAAACACCTCATAAAAAAAGAGTACACCTTATGGCACACTCTATTACTTTATCTAACTATTATACACCTTTTCTGGTTTCATTTGATTTAGATAGCTACCTTGTGAGTAGGGAAGTAATTCATCAGGAGTACCTTTCCATATCACCTTTCCATTTTCTAAATAGATTATTTCGTCAGCAAGAACTTTTGCATCTTCTTGATCATGAGTAACAAAAATAGAAGTAATCCCTGTTTGTTTTAAAATCTCTCTTAACTCATCCCTTATTCTAATCTGAAGATACGTATCAAGATTGCTAAATGGTTCATCGAATACTAATAAAGTTGGAGCAGGTGCTAATGCTCTTGCAAGTGCAACACGTTGTTGCTGCCCTCCACTTAATTCATAAGGATATCTATCTTTATATTTGGATAGGTTTACTAAAGACAGCATTTCCTCAATTCTCTCATATTTTTCCTTTTTATTCATCTTTCGTAATCCATACTTAATATTATTTGCAACTGTCATATGTGGAAATAGTGCATAATCTTGAAAGACCATACCTACTTCTCTTTTTTCAGGTGGTACATACGTCCGTTCATCAAAAATCGTTCGACTGTTCATGGTTATTGATCCACTCATCGGAAGTTCTAACCCTGCAATTAATCGTAAGATTGTACTTTTCCCACTTCCACTTTCTCCGAGAATCGATATGATGTCTCCCTTATTCATTTGCATGGAGAAATCCTTAATGGTTGGTTCATTCGTATTTTTATACGTATAGGATAAGTTCTTTATATCTACAAACACTAGTTTTGTCCCTCCTTATCAAGTACTTTATGAAAGAAGTAAATACTTATTCCGCTAATGAGGATAATCATCATCGAAGCAGAGGCCGCTTCACTCATCATTTCATCATTTGCATACTGAAAAGCTTTCGTTGCTAATGTATGAAAATTAAAGGGCTGTAATAATAGCGTAAGGGGAAGTTCTTTTAGAATATCTACAAAAACAAGGATAAATCCTCCCACTATTGCCCCCCGTACCATCATAATATCTATACGGAAAAAGGTTTTTACAGTTGATACACCTAAAGTTCTCGAAGCTTCAGTAAAACTAGTACCAATTTTCTCAAATCCTGCTTCAATGGAGCTATAACCAACTGTCAGAAATCGAATGACATATGCAGAAATTAACATCACTATACTTGTTCGGAAAACAATAAAAGGATTTTCACCAAAAAAAGAAAAGAGTGCGTAGATCCATTGATCCAAAGCAATGAAAATTGTAATAATTCCTATAGCAATGATAGCTCCTGGAACAGAATAACCTAGTACCGTTATCTTTGAGAACAATTTAGGAACTATCCCCTTGTGAATGCGAGTATAGTTAGCGATAATTAGTCCAATTACAACAACCATAACAGCTGAGATTGAACCGACAAAAAAAGAATTCCTTACTAACTCAATGAATTTCATGGATACAATTCTTTCATAGGTCATAAAAATCCAATGAATGAGTTGGAAGAATGGAATAGCAAAAGCAAAGGTGAAAATCGATGAACAGTAACCAGTTAACAGCCAAGCTTTTGAACCTTTAACCTCCTTAGGTTGTATCGGCCGAATTTTTGTAGTAGTATAACTAAATCTTTTTCTTCCTCTTATGAATTTCTCTAGGAGGAGAACGGCTATAACCACAATCATCAAGGTTCCAGCTAACTTAAAGGCAGAATCAAGATCATCCATCGCAAACCAAGTTTGAAAAATTGAGGTGATAAATGTTTGAATTCCATAATATTTAACGACACCATAATCATTAATGACCTCAAGCATAACAATCGTTACACCACCAACAATAGCAGCTCTCGAAATCGGTAATATTACCCTAAAAAATATTTCAAACGGTCCCCCACCTAAAAGTCTCGCATTTTCAACAATAGAAGAAGATTGATTTTGAAAGAAGCTCTTTGTAATTACAAATACGTAAGGGAATAAAAACATCGTGAATATAAATATAGCCCCTGGTATTGTCATTATATTGAAGTAGTCCTGGTTCACTTTTATATTAAATTGATTTCTTAAAATGGATTGAATAATTCCTGTGTAATTTAAGATTCCATGATACGTATAAGCACCAATAAATGGAGGAATGGCTAAGGGTAAGATTAATCCCCATCTAAAAAAATTTCGAAAAGGAAACTGATAAGCAGTGACAATCCATGCTAGACTCGTCCCAATAATCGTTGTAAAAAATCCTGTAAAGCTCATTAAAACTAACGTATTCATTACAATTTCTGTTAATAAATAATCTTTTATATGATTCCAGTTTTCATTGGGGGTTGTAAAGAAATGTGTGCCAATTAATAAATTCGGTAACAAAATAAGCAGAACAAATAAAAAACTAAGAACTGCCCACACATTAATTTGCCGCTTCACTTGATGAACAAACCTCATTTTTAACCCAACCTTCATACACTTTTATCTATCTCGTTACATTACACGGCAACCTTTTTTATTCTCCGCTACAGGATGATCTCTTTCCGAGGGCGGTTCTGATCCTCCATATCTCTTGCATTGTCTCTCATATATAACACATCTCCCTTAGAAGTCGATCCTTCCACTACGATTAACAAACATTCATTGCATATTGAGAAAGTTATCGCACAAAGAATCAACATTGTTCATTATTTGAAGTTAAAACATAAACCGCACCCCGATATTCAGAGTACGGCATCATTCTAGTCTTTTATTTCCAGCCAACTTCATTGAAAATTTGAATTGCACGTGCATTGTTTTCACCTAGGATTGTTAAGTTAATGTCCTGCTCCTTAAACTCTCCCCATGACTTTAATGTTTCAGTAGCCTCTACAGCTTCATTCACCGGATATTCATTATTTCCTTCCGCAAAAGCTGCTTGTGCTTCTTCACCTGATAAGAATTCAAGGAATTTAATAGCCTGATCCGTGTTTTTGGCATGTTTTGTGACTGCAGCCCCACTTATGTTGATGTGTGTTCCCGTTGTCTCTTGGTTAGGAAAAAATAAGCCAACTTGCTCAGCAATCTTTACATCTTCTGGGTTCGTTGAATTTATTAGTCTCCCAACATAATAGGTATTAGAAATTGCAATATCTCCTTCACCTGCAACTACTGCTTTCACCTGATCGATATCTCCACCTTTGGGCTCTCGTGCCATGTTCGCTACTACACCAGCTGCCCATTCCTTCGCCTTTTCTTCACCATTTAATTCAATGAAAGAAGCAAGTAATGATTGATTGTATATATTCTCTGAAGAACGAATGAGTACTTTTCCTTGCCATTTAGCATCTGTTAATGCTTCATACGTTGATAGGTCCGCTGGATTTATACGATCCTTTGCATATACGATTACACGGGCCCGCTTTGTTAATCCAAACCATTCATTATCAGTATCACGTAGTTTTTCTGGAATGTTTGTTGCTAATACTTCACTTGTAACGGATTGTGTTAACCCCTTCTCCTTTAGAAGAGCTAAATTCCCAGCATCAGATGTTAAAAACACATCTGCTTCAGTTGCTCCGCCTTCTCGCTCAAGTCGTTCCATTAGTTCACTTCCATTACCTTGAACGACATTTACTTTAATTCCTGTTTGCTCTTCAAACTTTTTGTAAATTTCTGTGTCTGTATCATAATGTCTACTTGTATAGAGGTTCACAGCTCCATTTTTCCCAGTAGCAAATTCAGTTGTGTTTTCATTTGAATGCCCACAACCAGATATAAAAATAATTGTAATGGTTGTTAAAGCAACGAATAAGGCTTTCATAGATATCTTCATGTACTTTCCCCCTATGAATGAATGAAGAAATTAATAATGATATTCATTATCAAGTACTTATGTTTGTCATTGTAAGCGTTTTGATAATCGTTGTCAATTACTTCATTAATAGTATTGTTGTCTATTGATAGGAAAATTCTAATTTATCAATTTTAAATTATTCTATTAATAGTACCTAACCCTCTCGTAAATAGCCTAATTCCTTAAGATCCCTGTATACGATCCAAGAGTACTTTTTTCTTCCCTTGCTGTTTAAATGATCGGCATTGCTAAAGTAATCTTTGTTGTTTGCGAATCTAGGATCATTCATATAATTTAAAAATGGAACATCTAATTTAAGAGTTTTTAAGTACTGAAAAACAAGTCTATTCATTACTTCTTCATTAAAATATTCTTGATAAGACTGATGAACTGGCTCCATGGTTAATATGACTTGATAGCCTTTCTCTTTACAATAATCTACAATCTCTTTTAGTTGCTTTATGTTTTGTTCAATACTATTGTTTTCAACCGCTTCCTTGTATTGTGCCTCTACTCTCTCATACTTTCTCCCTGAATAATTTTTACCATTATTTGACCAAGGTTGATGAGCATTCCATCTAAATTTTCTCAATTCACGCGAGAGTGCAGAGTTAAAACTGTCACTATTTGTCCCAGGTAAGTACGAGTAACTGTAATAATCAATTAAAGAAAACGGTTCAATTTCGGTACGATCCAAAATTCTATAATAATTTCCTATGTTATTGGTCTCAGAATTTGCGAATGTAATTTGAGAGATGGAAACGATCACTACACCACCTGGCTTAAGATATTTACCATACTCTCTCAATAATTTAAAATCGTACTGAATCGTCTGAGCAGGAAGTGCTAAATCCAGATGGGACAAACCAGTAGGCTTAAAATAATATCCATACATGGAATGAGAAGCACCTACATTGATGATATCAACCGGATATGGATTTTTCTTAAAAGCCAGTATTGCATGGTCTATGTTATAATCATAAGAATTCTTTACGAATTGATTGACTGGTATAAACAATAGGATTACAACAAGTATGATCATTGTTAACTTGATGAAAAAACGTTTCATAGTAAATCCTTTCTATACAAGCTTCTTCTGCTTACATGACTTCTTGCGTCAAAATCTAACGAAATCATATTTCGTATGGAGAGGATTAAAATCCACCATAAATAAACCCCTTACCCGTAACCCCGAATACAAGGACCGAAAAAATAATAAAAATATAAAAGGCAAATCTAGCATAGACCGAGCCTTGCGATAGAAATTCCCATGCTGAAACATTTTTTCTTTCAATATAATGAAATAGTTGTACAACAATAAAAAATGAAATAAAAAGCACTAAATCTAGTAACGAAAAAATTTCAAATGCTTTTATAATCCCCGAGAATCTCCAAGAGCTTAATGTTAGAAAAAGCTGAGCGTTTTCAAATGCATGTGTAACGGAATCAGACCGAAAAAACACTCTTGAAAAGCAAACAAGCAGGAAAGTTATTGCAATTTTCACCCATTTATGCAGCTCTGGAGTTCTATCTAGTCGAATAAATGAAGCGATTTGTCCACGAAAATGCTTTGTATAATCTCCAAAGACACGATAAAATCCATGAATGAGACCCCAGATAACAAAGGTCCAAGCAGCTCCATGCCAAATACCGCTGACTAAAAAGGTAATCACAATAACTACATAAATCTCACTTCTTTTCTTTTTCCCCTTACATAAAGGAACAAAGATATAGTCCCTTAGCCAAGTAGAGAGGGTGATATGCCATCTACTCCAAAAATCAGATATCGAAACGGCAAAGTGAGGTTGCTTAAAGTTTTCCGTCAGCTTAATCCCTAGCATTCTAGCAGAACCAATGGCTATATCACTAAGTGCTGAAAAATCAGCGAACAATTGGAGCGAGAATAGAATCGTAGCGAGTACAATTTGGGAACCAGTGGGGTTCGGACTATCAAACACACTCGATACAATAGGAGCTAGCCGATCGGCAATTAAGGTCTTCTTAAAAAAACCCCATGCAATTCGTTTCATGCCGTAATTTAGATTTTCATAGTCTAAGATTTGTTCTTGTTTAAATTGAGGAAGCAATTTCTTAGCACGTTCAATCGGCCCAGCAACCAATTGTGGAAAAAAAGCAAAATAGATTGAGAAATAGCCGTAATGTCTTTCTGCCTTTTGTTTTCCATAGTAGATATCCACAAGGTAACTTACTGCCTGAAAGGTATAAAAAGAAATAGCTAAAGGCAGGACAATTTCTTGGTATGGTACGGTATAATTCCAATCCATGTATTTTGCTATCGCTCGAAGTGAGTCATTTACAAAATTAAAATATTTAAACCAACCGAGAAAAAACAATAATCCTGAAATACCAACTAGCATGACTTTTTTCTTTTGTTTTTTTGTCTTCTGATTTTCGATTACAATTCCAGTACAATATGTAAAAGCTGTACTAGTAAGTAGTAAAGGTATAAATTGGACACTCATAATCCCATAAAAGACGTAGCTTGCAATTATTAAAAGAAGCCATCTGAATTGATGGGGGATTAAATAATAAGTAAATACAATTATTGCTAAGAATAGGAGAAACTCAACTGATATAAAAGTCATCCAATCACCTAAATAAAAAATTTTTCCAATGTAACTCAATACGTAACCTATCATTGTCCAAGTTGCTTGCAACCCTAACATATGTTAATGAAACACTTGAAAACTATCAAAAAACTCAGTTTAATGATCTTGTTATGTTAAACATATTTTTCCTGTTACTTAAGCGGTTTACGACATATCATCCATATTTCCGCAACTCAGAATAGAGGATTTTACCAAAACGATTACGTGGGAATTCTTTAATCTTCATAATCTTAAAGCCTTTTATGTTTAATTTTTCCTTGATTAAATTTTTAATTTGGACAGAATCTTCTTTTAATGTGTAAATATACATTTGGTCATCTATCCCATCGCAGATACAATCATGGCCATTCTCATTTAAAAATCCTTCAACTTCATCAAGGCTAACACGGTTGCCATAAAGTTTAATCATTCTTTTGATTCGGCCAGATATAAAAAAATACCCATCCTGATCATAGTAAGCCATATCACCTGTATGCAAAATACCGTTGTTCTCATCTTTTTTTGAAAGGTCGAATAACGACTCAGCATACCCTAAAGAAACATTTGCTCCTTTGTATATCAATTCGCCCAAAACGTTGGGTGCAGTTATTTTGTTACCATTGCTATCTTGGAGATAAAGTTCACCACCTGGAATGGCAATACCAATACTTCCGACTTTTTCAAGGTTTTTTTCACATGGTAAATAGGTCATACGCGCTGTTGCTTCAGTTTGACCATACATGGTGAAAAATTGAATCCCTTTCTGTTTACAAACTTTAGCAAATTTAGCCGATAGGGTAGAGCTTAATTTTCCACCTGCTTGAGTTAGTTTTTTTAAACTCGGAAGTTGCAGCTCTTCAAACTTCAGCCTATCAAGCATCTCGTACACGAAAGGAACTCCTCCAAAAGTTGTTACTCTTTGCTCTCTACATAAGTCCCAAAACTCTTTTTTTATGATAGATTCATTGGTTAAAATTATTGTAGCCCCGCATATGAAATGACTATTGATGATAGATAGGCCATAGGAGTAATTCATCGGAAGTGTTGTTATAGGTTTATCGTCTGCCTTGATTTCAAGGTACGATGCTATTGATTCTGCGTTTTTGAAAATATTTTCATAACTTAAACGAACGAATTTGGGGCTCCCAGTACTTCCAGAGGTTGTTAAAAGGAGAGCTAGATGTTCGTGAAGATCATGTTGGAAAAATGTCGGACATCTATATAATGAGTAATCTCCATACACAAATGAACTATCCATTATTTTTGATAGGTCTTGATGTTCACTACTTGCCCAAATGTATGTAGGCTTATAAAGGTTAATCAATCTGCGCAACTGATCCATATGGATGGATGCATCCAAAAGTACAGGTACAACACCACCTCTAATAAAGCCCACATAGCCAAATAAAGACTCTTTATTATTTGAGCATAAACAAAAAACGAGCGTTCTTTCACCTACTTCACCACAGATAGCATCAGCAATCTCTACCATTTCAGAGTAAGAATATTTGCGTTCAGCATATACTGCGGTTCGGTTCCCAAACTCCTCCATTTTTTTGAAACTATTCATTAATAAAGTCCACTCCTAAGCGTTCCAATAGCTCAATTCCTGACTGGTAAGAGTTGAACTCTGTAATCCATTCTGAATCTATGAAAACATCAAAAACATCCTCAATCTCAGAAATGAGTGCCATATGTCCAATTGAATCCCATTCACTTGTTTTTCCAAGAGCTAATTCTTCATTAACATCATCTTCTTCTATATCCAGCACATTGATAAATGCTTTTTTATATTTTTCAATATTTCTCATTCTTTTACACCCTTTCAATAATTTACTGCCTATAGTACTGAAAAAAGCATTCTAACTCGAAGAAAAAAACTATTCGAGACAGCACTTATTACACAACTTCATTGATAATAATTATCATTTTCATATATGATTCTAGCATATTATTTTTAAAATGGTCAATAACTCCCGTAGCCTTTCTTAGATGGTTATTATATACAAATGGTAGAAGATAACAAGATCGGACTTGCTCAGCTCTCAACAAATAAAAATGAAAATTTCTCGGTGTTTGAAACGTGACATATCTTAGATATTATTGACAAGCTAAACAAGAGCTTCTCCGATTCAAAACGAAAATTGGATGAACCCTTCATAAAATCTTACATCGACTGATCAATTGAATCAAAGTAATAAAAATGGTAATACAGGAATCCATTACTGTTTTTTTTGCCCCTCCAACAATCAAATAGAAGCAATTTCCATTGGAAATAATGAACTTTTAGAAATTGAATGTTAAAAATGCAGCGAATTTGCAATAGAGTGGCTCCTATCTACATTGAATCAAAGAAGTAACGCTAGGATCTATTAGAGTTTGTCTCCATGAGGATTAACCAATTGTTCCCCTACTTGGCTCAAATAAAATTAAGAGATATCACAAGAGCTTTAAACGGTCTATGAACCGTGGTTATTCTGACTGTGCTTGGGAGGGAATTCATCATACAGGGAGAATGATTTTTCTAAGTCACTAGAACTGAAGCTAATTAAGAAAAACCTACTGAAAATACTTATCTGATAAAGGTTTAGCTGGAGAATCGGGTTGGAGAATTAGTTGCTCTCAAGTGGAAGGATATAGACTTCTTATACCAATCGATAAGTTTACCACCGTATTATTCCAAAAATAACAATACCGTGGTATATTCTTAGTCACACCCATGACCCGAAAATCAAGACGGAAAGTATAAGTAGATGAAGATGTAATCAAAGCATTGAATGGTTAAAAGGAGCTCTCAAACAAGTAAGAAGGAGATTAAGTGACGATTATTACAAAAGGTATTTTATATTTGCTAAGACGGAGAGACAATTCGGTTATCCCATCGTGATTAAAAATGTGAGAGACCGAATGAAAAGGCTACTTAGAATAGCTGGCCTAAATGAAGAATTAACACCACATAGCTTAAGGCATACACACACCTCCCTACTTGCCGAAGCCAATGTGTCACTCGAACAAATCATGGATCGGCTCGGTCATACTGATGACCAAATTACAAAGAATGTTTATCTCCACGTTACGAAAGAAATGAAAAAAGAAGCCTCTCAAAAGTTCAGTGAACTCATGAGAAGCCTCCGTTAATTTACCTCAATGTTAGCAAAATGTTAGCAAACCACTCTCACCTTACCAACAAACCCAGTCATATCAAGGGTTCGAGGGGCAGATTACATCATGCCGCCCATTCCACCCATGCCGCCCATGTCTGGCATTGCAGGAGCATTCTTTTCAGGTAGGTCAGCTACGACCGCTTCAGTTGTTAAGAACATAGCTGAAACAGATGCAGCGTTTTGTAATGCTGAACGTGTAACCTTAGTTGGGTCAACGATACCAGCGTCAAACATGTTTACCCACTCGCCAGTTGCAGCGTTGTAACCTACGCCAACTTCTTCACGCTTTAGGCGTTCAACGATAACAGATCCTTCAAGACCTGCGTTGTGTGCGATTTGACGAACTGGTTCTTCAAGGGCACGAAGCACGATGTTGATACCAGTTTGTACGTCACCTTCAGCTTGAAGTGAAGCAACTTTGTTGTATACGTTCACTAGTGCAGTACCACCACCAGATACGATACCTTCTTCAACTGCTGCACGAGTTGAGTTCAATGCGTCTTCAATACGTAGCTTACGCTCTTTAAGCTCAGTTTCAGTAGCAGCACCAACTTTAATAACTGCCACTCCACCAGCAAGCTTCGCTAAACGCTCTTGTAATTTTTCTTTATCAAATTCAGAAGTTGTTTCTTCTACTTGTGCACGGATTTGCTTCACGCGAGCTGCTATGTTAGCAGAATCTCCGTTACCTTCTACGATTGTTGTGTTTTCTTTTGTTACAACAACTTTAGAAGCGCGACCTAATTGAGTAATGTTAGCAGACTTAAGGTCTAACCCTAGGTCTTCAGTAATTACTTCACCACCAGTTAGAACAGCGATGTCTTCAAGCATAGCTTTACGACGGTCACCGAATCCTGGAGCTTTAACAGCTACTGCATTGAATGTTCCACGAAGCTTGTTCACAACTAGAGTTGCTAATGCTTCACCTTCAACATCCTCAGCAACGATTAATAGTGGCTTACCTTGTTGTACCACTTGCTCAAGAACTGGTAGGATTTCTTGAATGTTTGCAATCTTCTTATCTGTGATTAAGATATATGGATTGTCTAGAACAGCTTCCATCTTATCAGAATCTGTTACCATGTATGGAGATGCATATCCACGGTCGAATTGCATACCTTCTACTACTTCAAGCTCAGTAGTGAAACCTTTAGATTCTTCGATTGTGATAACTCCGTCGTTACCAACGCGCTCCATTGCTTCTGCAATTAGTTGACCAACTTCATTGTCAGCAGCGGAAATTGCAGCAACTTGAGCGATAGAAGACTTTCCTTCAATCGGCTTAGAAATTGCCTTTAATTCTTCAATTGCAGTTAAAACTGCCTGTTCCATACCTTTACGTACTCCAACTGGGTTAGCACCAGCTGTTACGTTCTTTAATCCTTCACGGATCATCGCTTGAGCTAGAACAGTAGCTGTTGTTGTACCGTCACCCGCAACATCGTTTGTTTTGCTAGCAACTTCAGCAACTAATTTAGCACCCATGTTTTCGAATGCATCTTCTAGTTCGATTTCTTTTGCAATGGTAACACCGTCATTTGTGATAAGCGGTGAACCGAACTTCTTCTCAAGAACAACGTTACGTCCTTTTGGTCCAAGAGTTACTTTTACAGCATCTGCAAGTGTATCTACACCACGTAGCATTGAGCGACGTGCTTCTTCACTAAACTTAATTTCTTTAGCCATGTTTCGTTACCTCCCTATGTTTTGAAAAAATAAGTATACAAGCTAGTAGACAATATTGTCCTATTATTCTAAGTATTGATTAGCCGATAACAGCTAAAATGTCATTTTCACGAAGAACTAAATATTCAGTACCTTCATACTTCACTTCAGTACCAGCATATTTTGAGAAGATGATGCGATCCCCAACTGATACTTCTAGTGCTACACGCTCACCGTTTTCTAGCACACGTCCAGTTCCTACTGCTACTACTTTACCTTCCTGAGGCTTTTCCTTAGCAGAATCAGGTAATACGATACCGCTAGCAGTTTTTTCTTCAGACTCAACAAGCTCAATAATAACGCGATCTCCTAATGGCTTAATCATGAGACCTACCTCCTCTAATACTGTTAGTTTTTTACTTATTAGCACTCGAACTCATCGAGTGCTAACACAGTTATTATATTAAATAATCTTACTCACGAATGCAAGTATAAACTATTCAATTTCTCAAAAAAAATTTCTAGTAATATCCATTGTGACAAAAAGCATACTCTTCCATTTTATCATTTCTACTATAATTTATACCTATTACATACAATAAACAAAAAGGGACAAATTCTACATGTAGTAGTTATCATTATTGTAAAGAATCTTTATATGATACAATACGTGTGGGCCAAGTAAATGCAAAGGGAAAAGGAGAATAAGAAATTGGAGAAACGTCATTGGTATGTAGTGTTAACCTATGTAATTATGCAATTCTCAACCATTCTAGGTGTACCTTTATTTTATCACCTTGGAATACAGCCAAAAGAAGTAGCACTTGCTTATTGGCTCATTTTTAGCTTTTTATTAGCATTGATTATTGTTTTAGTTTTAATGAGAAAAGACATGTTGCCCGATCAATTGAGAGATGATCGCAGCCCATTACCAATAGCTCTTCTCTGGTCAGTGTTTGGGGTATTCTTAGCACTTGTTGCACAATCGATAGCAGGAATACTTGAGAATAAACTTTTTGGGATTGAACCAGGCTCTGAAAACACAGAATTCCTTGTTGAAATCGCGACTGTTACCCCGCTATTTATCATTGTAACCTCGATTATAGGACCGATTCTTGAAGAAGTGATTTTCCGGAAAATTTTATTCGGATCTTTATATAAACGTTTTAACTTTATTATTGCAGCAATTATTAGCTCTATTATTTTTGCAATTGTACATATGGATTTCACACATATTCTTATATATACTGCAATGGGATTCACATTCGCCTATCTTTATGTTAAAACAAAACGAATTATCGTTCCGATTATTGCACATGTTTCCATGAATACATTTGTTGTATTAGTTCAGTTAGTATTTAAAGACGATATTGAAAGATACCAGCAGCAAGTAGAAACGATGCAATTTATTTTCTTTTAATTTGGCTGTTTTCGTATAGATTGTTGCTTTCTCTAACAATCCCAAAAGTCGGATTTTTACTTTAGTATCTAGACCCTTCTATACATAACGAGAGTTGCTCTTTTCTAATCCCACCTCTTTTTGCTTCTTAAACTGGTTGTACACACAGAGTAAGTGTACGAAAAGCAATTAAGTTTAGAAAAAGAGCCTTTAATTTTACCAGTATTCATATTTGGAGGTTTTAGCATCATGCGTACTTCACCATTTCTAATGGGGCTATTATACTTTGGCATGGGGGCTGTCTTTGTAGTACTAGCTATTCAAAGCGCTCAAGTTGATATGTGGAGCTTCTCAACAATTATTTTAATGATTGTTGCCACATTCGATATTGGCGTCGGTGTCAGAATGTTTTTGTTACATAATAGAATAAAGAAGATGAAGAATAAAAACTCCAAATAGATTTTGGAGTTTTTTTTATTTAGATATCCAAATATTACATATAATCCAATCCTTCAAGTAATAGATAAACAGTCGATATAAAGACGAGTTATATATACTACTTAGAGGAGTGAAATAATGAAACTACGCATTAGTCATAAATTAATATCAATGATGTTAATTATATTAATTATACCAAATATCATTATTGGATCTGTTGCTTATTTTATTGCAAAAGACCAAATGGATAACCTAGGAAGAACAACACTAAAAAACGGCGTAGAAATGGCACTTCAACTTATTGATTCTGTCAACATGCAAGTTGAAGATGGAGAACTATCACTCGAAGAAGCTCAAGATAGAGTAAAAGAGTATTTAATCGGTGAAATGAATGCAGATGGAAAGCGCACCATTTCTAGTCCAGTAGATTTAGGGGAAAATGGATACTTTGTTGCATACGATGAAAAAGGACTAGAAATCGCTCACCCAACGATTGAAGGAAAAAATGTATGGGAAACTGCAGACACAGATGGTTCACTATTTGTTCAGGAACAAATAGAGGTAGCCCAAAACGGTGGTGGGTTTGTTGAGTATAGCTGGGCATTACCTACTGATGAAAATTCAAGAGAACAAAAAATTACGTATAACAAAATAGATCCGAACTGGGGTTGGATCATCTCAGCAGGAACATATGAGATGGATTTTAATCAAGGGGCTAATCAGGTACTAATTGCACTAGTCATTACCCTTGCTATCTCAATTGTAATTGGTGGTATTCTTTCTTATTATTTTGCTAGGAAAATTTCAAAACCTATAAACTCTATTACAAATCACGTTACAGAAGTAGCAAACGGAAACCTGGCTGTTCATGTTGAGAAACTTAAACGTTCAGATGAAATTGGAGAACTTGTAAATAGTTTTGGCCAGATGGTTTATAACTTAAGAGAACTAATAACGAAAGTAAATGGATCTGTCCACAGTATCACTAGCACTTCACAGAACCTAAGTGCAGTTGCTGAAGAAACAACAGCTTCTAGCGAAGAAATTGGTAAAGCAATTGGTGAGATTTCTAAAGGTGCTGTACAGCAAGCGAGTGATGCTGATGATACATTTAATGCAACAGTTGAACTTGCGAATCAAATTCAGTCATTATCTGAAAAAACTCAGTTAATGAGTGAAGCTTCCTCACAAGTTGTTACATCTAATAAAATCGGGATGACTAGTGTTTCTACGTTAAAAGACAAATCAAGCGATACAGAAAAGTCAGTTGGTCAGACGAAAGAAGTTATCGAAACACTGACAGAAAAGGTAAAAGAGATTGAAATGATTATCGGAACAATTAATTCTATTTCTGAACAAACAAACTTACTTGCATTAAATGCTTCTATTGAAGCGGCAAGAGCAGGGGAACACGGAAAAGGATTCGCAGTCGTTGCAAGTGAAGTGAGAAAGCTTGCAGAAGAAACATCAAATGCTACAGACAAAGTACGTCAAACGTTATCTGGCATTATTGATGTAACGAGTATTGCCAACCATGAGATGGACAAAACGAAGCTATTAGCTAAAGAACAACTAAATTCCGTAATGGAAACTGAGCAATCCTTTAGTCAAATTGCAGAAAGTGTTCATGGTATTGAATCAATCATCTCTGATGTTAATGAAAACATTCAATTATTGGTTTCTAGCAAAGAAAGTGTTTCTACTGCTGTTGAAAGTATTGCGGCGGTTAGCGAGCAGTCAGCTGCTTCAACAGAGCAAATTACTTCTAGTATTGATGAGCAATTAAATGCGATTGTTGTCGTTTCTGATTCAGCACAAGAATTAAACGATCTTATAAATGATTTGAAAATTGAAATTGAAAAGTTTAAATTACAATCATAATAAATAAAGAGCATGGAATCTTTCCCCATGCTCTTTAAAGTATTACTCAATCTCTGCTTCCGCTTCTACCTCTGCCTTTAACCTCTTTTTGTAAGCACCACGCGATATCAGGATACTAACTTCATATAAAACAAATAAAGGAATTGAAACCATTAAATGCGATAAAAGTTCTGGCGGTGTGATCAATGCGGCTATCACTAATAAAATGAAATACGCATACTTCCTGATTTTCGATAAGAAATCTGGTGTGACAATGCCAAGTCTTGTTAAAAACATAATGACAACGGGAAGCTGGAATAATATACCAAATGGAATGGTGAGCTGAAATAGAAATTCAAAATACTCATTTATCCCAATAACCGTTTGAATTTCAAGCTTGTCAGATAAGCGCAGCATAAACTCAACTATAAACGGAAAAAGAATAAAGTATGAAAAAGCTAGTCCACTTAAAAACAATAAAAGCGAAAATGGAATGTAGCTTAGCGTTACTTTACGTTCCTTTGCATAAAGTCCTGGACTGATAAATGCCCATAATTGATACAGTGTAATCGGGAATGTAAGAATAAAGGCCAGGATAAACGCAAATTCCATGTAAATCTTTAATGGATCAGTTAATCGAAATGCATTCATTGTCAGTTCTTTCGCCTCATCTGCTTGTTGTAAGTAAACAATAAGCTGCTCTACTAAAAAGAAACTACCAACAAACGCTAAAAAGAAGAAAACGACTACGATGACAAGTCGTTTCCTAAGTTCCCCGATATGATCATAAACGGACATCTCATTTTGACTCATTTACATCTCATCCTATCTTACTTGTCACCTTCAGTTTTCTTCACTACTTCATCATCGTCATCATCTGCTAATCCCTTTGTCGCGTTTTTAAATTCACGAAGAGAATTACCAGCAGCCTTCCCTAATTCAGGTAGCTTTTTAGGTCCGAATATTAATAGTGCTACACCTGCAATTAATATGATACTTCCAATACCTAATGTTGGCATCCCTGTCACCTCCTTTTAATCTAACGGATAATTTTTTAGAAAATAGACTAATGATTGTAGCTCAACAGCTAAATCAATATGATGAATGCGAACCGTTTCCGGTACATTAATACGTGCGGGTGTAAAGTTTAAGATTCCTTTTATCCCGATATCAACTAATCGGTCAGTAATCGGTTGTACAACTGAAGCCGGTACTGTAAGAATCGCGACAGCCACATCGGACGTTAAACGCTCCTCTAATTCATCAAAATGATAAATGGGTACTCCTCCAACTTCCTTCCCCACAATCTCGGGGTTGATGTCAAAGGCTTGTTCGATTTTCGTACTATTATTTTTAATAAAATTATAGTTTAAAAAGGCTTTTCCTAAATTACCTACTCCTATGAGCGTGACCTTTGTGACTTCATCTTGATCTAGCGTTTTTCGAAAAAAAGATAATAAGTATTGTATATTGTACCCATAGCCTTTTTTACCGAGTGCCCCAAAGTATGAAAAGTCTCTTCGGATTGTGGCTGAATCTACCTTCACAGCTTCACTTAATTCTGCCGAGGATACACGCTGCTTTCCAGATGAATCTAGATTCTTTAAAAATCTATAATACAGTGGTAAGCGCTTGGCCGTAGCCTGTGGTATCTTTGGTTGTTCTTGACTCATACATATCACCCACATTTAGTATCAACTTATCTATTGTAGTCTCCACTTTTCCCGCCCTTTTTCTGAACTAAGAAGGTCGGACCAATTACCATCCCTTTATCAACAGCTTTACACATGTCGTACACTGTTAATGCACAGGCTGAAACAGCTGTTAATGCTTCCATTTCTACTCCTGTACTTCCCTTTGTTTTAACTTCCCCTTCAATGATAAGAATATAAGTTTGTCCTTTTTTCTCCCATTGAAATGTAATATTTACCCCTTTTATTGGGATTGGATGGCACATAGGAATAATGTCAGGTGTTTTCTTTGCTGCCATAATTCCGGCAACTTGCGCAACTGAAAGCACATCACCTTTTTCCATTTGGGCATGCACAATTTTTTCATAAATTTCTTCGGACACTTCAACACTTGATCTGGCAATTGCTGTTCTCACAGTATCAGTCTTATCTGTAATATCCACCATTTTAGCGCGTCCTTCTTCGTTAAAATGAGTAAAGTCTGCCATGCAAACCCTCCTTACATGCTATCATACATAGACTATACACTATTTCTAGTGAGTTGTCGCATTTGCTTTTTGAATTATTTGTAACAACTTCTCTCTTCTCCTCTATTGCTCGAGCCCCGAAAAATATATACACTAAAGATAGAGGAATAGAGGTGAACTTCATGATTTTATTACAATGTAATGGGATCTCAAAATATTATGGCTCTGAGCCTATCTTAACGAATATTAAGCTTGAAGTACAATCAAAGGACCGTATCGCCCTCGTCGGACGTAATGGCGCAGGTAAGTCAACTCTGTTAAAAATCATTGCTGGAATCATCTCAAAAGATGGTGGAGAAATTATTAAGCCGAAAGATGTGACAATCGGTTACTTAGCGCAGCACACTGGGCTCGAGACAACCCTTTCTATATGGGATGAAATGTTAACTGTTTTTTCACACTTACGTAGTCAGGAAGAGGAACTTCGTAAAATGGAATCCCAAATGGGTGATCCTGACTTGATTGCAGATACATCGCGTTATGAGAGGTTGTTAAAAGAGTATGATTTATTACAAGAACTATTTAAGCAATCAGGTGGATATCAATATGAATCTGACATTCGTTCTGTCATCCATGGCCTAGGCTTTGCTCAATTTGATTATAGCACTCCTATTTCAACACTAAGTGGTGGACAAAAGACGAGACTTGCATTGGGTAAGCTGCTACTAACAAAACCTGATTTATTAATATTGGACGAGCCGACGAACCACTTGGATATGGATACTCTAGCCTGGCTTGAACAATATTTAAGCTCATATCCTGGAGCTATCTTAATTGTGTCCCATGACCGTTATTTTCTAGATAAAGTGGTAAACCAAGTTTACGAAATCTCAAGAACATCCATTTCAAAGTATCATGGTAACTATAGCCGATATCTTGTTCAGAAAGCTGAAAACTATGAACGGGACTTAAGACAGTTTGAGAAGCAACAAGATGAAGTTGCGAAATTAAAGGATTTTATTCAAAAAAATATTGCACGAGCCTCCACTACAAAGCGTGCACAGAGTAGAAGAAAGCAGCTTGAACGAATGGAGCTTATGGACAGGCCGTCTGGTGATGAAAAATCTGCCTCCTTCCATTTTGGTATAGAAAAGCAAAGTGGCAATGACGTTATCAAGGTAAATGACGTTGCCCTTAGCTATGACAATGTAAAAGCAACGATTCAACATATCACATTCATCCTGCAACGTGGTGATAGTGCTGCCTTAATTGGTCCAAATGGTATTGGCAAATCGACATTATTAAAAGGAATTATGAATAAAATCACTCCCCATACTGGGTCCATTCAGTTTGGATCAAATGTTACAATCGGATACTATGACCAAGAGCAGGCAAATTTAAAGTCTACTAAACGAGTGTTAAATGAACTATGGGATGACTATCCGCTACTACCTGAAAAAGACATTCGAACAGTACTTGGCAACTTCTTATTTTCAGGTGATGATGTACTGAAAGAAGTATCAACACTTAGTGGTGGTGAAAAGGCCCGTCTTGCACTAGCTAAATTAATGATGCAAAAGGCAAATCTTTTAATATTGGATGAGCCGACGAACCATCTGGACTTAGATAGTAAAGAAGTATTAGAAAATGCGTTAATTGATTACCCAGGTACTATTTTATTCGTATCCCATGATCGTTACTTTATTAACAGGATATCAACAAGAGTGTTAGAGCTAACTCCTGATGCTGTTACGAATTATTTAGGAGATTATGATTACTACCTCGAAAAAAAGCAAATGCTCATAGAACTTGAAGAACTTGAAGTGAAAGAAAAAGGTATAGTTGAGAAGTCAATTAATGAAGAAAAACGCAGCTTTGAAGAAGAAAAAGAATTAAAACGATTAGAGAGAAGCCGAAAAAGAAGAATTGAAGAAATAGAGGTCGAAATTGCCGTTCTAGAAGATCAAATCTCAAGTAACGATGAAAAATTGTGTGACCCGGAAGTATATCAAGACCACGAACTTGTTCAAAAACTAAATAATGATAATCAACAGGCAAATGAAAAACTAGAAAACCTTATGGAAGAATGGGAACAACTTGTGGAGAAACAACAATAACCTACACTTTTCTATGTGGATAAGACTTACTATCCACAATAATAGATGAAAAAGAGTCAGCAACTAGTTGCTGACTCTTTTTTTACCCACATATTCACAAACTTATACACACTACAAACAATGTAAACTAGCCATTTTTAAAAACTTATCCACATTACAAACATTATTTTATACACATATACACAATTTTATCCACAAAAACAAAGAAATCCACATGATTTTTACACTTTAAAGGAATAAGAGGCTGTCCCCACTCCTTTAACGTGATAAAAAGCATTTACTTATTCACTTACTAACATAAGTAAAAAAGTAAATGCTTCGTTTATTCACATCTTATGAACTTAAAATGATTTCAACAGTAATCCCGGGTTTCCGTTAAGAGCTAACTCCGAGCGCACTCCTTTATCAAATGCCACACTGCCCACTGCTGCAATCATTGCTGCATTGTCTGTACATAACGACAAAGGTGGAATAGTTAGCTCCACATGAGATAGGGTCTTGAATGATTCTTCAAGTTGCGTACGGAGGCCTTTATTTGCTGCTACTCCACCAGCTAATACTACCTGCTTCACCCCAAAATCTTGTGCTGCTCTTATTGTTTTCGTTACCAATACATCAATTACACTCGCTTGAAAACTAGCAGCTAAGTCCTCTGGCTTAATATCCTCGCCTCGTTGCTTCGCATTGTGTAACGTGTTAATAACTGCCGATTTTAATCCACTAAAACTAAAATCGTATGAGTCAGACTCTAGCCAAGCCCTAGGGAGGTCGATACTTGGAGTACCAACATGTGCTAATTTATCGATATGAGGACCGCCCGGATAAGGTAGGTTCAATGTTCTTGCCACCTTATCATATGCTTCACCTGCAGCATCATCACGTGTTTCTCCAATGACTTCAAAGTGTCCGTGTTCCTTCATTAATACAAGCTCTGTATGTCCACCTGAGACTACTAGAGCCAGTAAAGGAAACTGGAATTCCGATATAAACCGATTGGCATAAATATGTCCTGCAATATGGTGAACGCCAACCAACGGGATATTATGAGCAAAGGCTAATGCTTTTGCTGCATTCACTCCAATTAACAAAGCTCCAACTAATCCCGGCCCTTCTGTCACAGCAATTGCGTCAATATCTTCATACGTGACGTTCGCTTCCTTCATAGCCTCTTCTAACACAATCGTCAATTGTTCAACATGGTGCCTAGACGCAATTTCAGGTACGACCCCTCCAAAGCGTTTATGACTTTCAATTTGTGAAGCTACTACATTTGAGAGAATTTCGTTTCCATTTCTTACAATTGCTACTGCTGTCTCATCACAGCTCGTTTCAATTCCTAATATGATCTGTTGTTTCATTAATATTCACCCACATTACTAGTGCATCTTCATTGTTATCAGTATAATACCTTTTTCGGATGCCCCCATTTTGAAATCCTAGCTTACGATATAATCCCTGTGCAACCTCATTTGATACTCGCACCTCTAATGAAACACGGTTCGCCCCTAGCGCTTTCGCTAATTCCAGAGCCTGCTTCATTAACGCTTCACCCAGCTTGCGTCCTCGGTAATCTGGTAACACTGCCACATTTGTAATATGTGCATCCTCCAGAACCACCCATAACCCACAATACCCAATGATTCTTTCATTATCCTCCATAACAACATAGCTTGCATAAGGATTATTAACCATTTCATTATAAAATGCCTCTGCACTCCATGGAGTAGCAAATGAAGCGTGCTCAACTTTTAAAATATCATCAATATCTTTCACTGCCATAAGCCTGAAGGTAACCGAACTATTCACCCAAATCCCCCCTACTTTAACTCTTTTGGGAAGCAAGCCAATTGGCTTCTGCTTCAGCTAAGCGAAGATAACTTGGTACAAAGGTATGAATGGAATCTGCCTCTCGATTGGCGCCAATTAATCCTAATATCGATGGTCTTGGATTCCAGTCTGTAAACTCAGCAAACACTGCCTGTTCGCCAAGTATATCTTGAATTTTGTCTTTATGAATAGGCACATCATTTCCTATAAATAAAACTGGTCTCATGCGCTCCTTAAGTAAGCTTAACCATCCATCAATATGTATGTTCTGATCCTCTATGACCACTTGCAAGTCTGCACCATTAGTCTCATATAGACCTGTATATAGTAGTTGTCTGCGCGCATCCATGATTGGACAAATAAGCCCGTTAAAACCCTTACCGTTCCATGCCATATGCTCAAGGCTAGAAACTCCAACAAGGGGAATGTTTAAACTCCAGGCAAGCGTTTTAGCTATACTTACACCTATTCTTACTCCTGTATATGATCCTGGACCTTTTGATACAACTATCTTATGAAGCATGTTTGGCGTTATATTACACTCTTTCATTACCTGTTCAATCGCTGGCATTAAGCGAATGGAGTGATTCTTCTTAATGTTGGTGATATACTCACCTATCACCTGCTGATTGTCAATAATGGCAACGCCCATTACATTTGTCGACGTATCAATTGCTAATATCATTGTGTCTTTAACTCCTCACCTAACTGAACATAACGCTCCCCATGTGCTTCAAGCATTATCGTCCTTTTTGTATCATCTATCCGCTTAATTGTAATTAAACCATACTCATCTGGGAGTTGATCTTGAATTAAATGTGCCCATTCTACTACTGACACACCTTCCCCATTGAAATATTCATCAAAACCCAGATCTTCAAAAGCATCATCCATTCGATAAACATCCATATGGTATAAAGGCATGCGTCCTTGATATTCTTTTATTATCGTAAAAGTGGGACTGTTTACATTTCGAGTAATGCCTAAGCCCTTAGCCACACCTTTTGTAAAAGTAGTCTTCCCAGCTCCCAGATCACCCTCGAGTAAAAAAACATCACCTGGTTTGGCCCTTTCCCCAATTCTACATGCTAACTCTCTTGTTTCTTCCTCATTATTTGTTATCCATTCAAAACTTTTCATATTATCACCATTATCCAAAATGATTGTATCCTGCTTTTTGTAACTCTAGTAACTCACCTTTACTATCTAGAAACACTTTACCTGATCCTTCTATAACATTTCCAATATGCGTAATTCTCATTTTCTCTTTTTCGAACATGTGTAAAAGACCTGGCCATTCTTCAGGAGAAACTGTACCAATTAACTCATAATCCTCTCCACCATATAAAGCCCAATTAACTGCTCTTGTTCTTCCAAACTCTAGGATCTCTTCTGATAGTGGCAGGGAATATTCATCCAATACGATATCTACACGGCTTGCTATGGCAATCTCTATTGCTTCACTAGCCACTCCATCACTAATATCATTCGTTGCAGCTCTAGGTAATTTAGTCAGAATTCTACCTGCTATTACCTGTGGATGAGGCAGTTGATGTTTATTTAATAAATTAGTTAATCTTCTATTACTAGTGTTATCTGATAAGAGTATATGTAAACCTGCTGCAGAATCTCCAACATTTCCTGTTAAAAACACAAAGTCTCCAGGTTTTGCATTACCTCTTCTCAACACCTTATCCTGTTCAATCTCACCAAGAACCGTAACTGTCACAACCAATGGTCCTTCTATGGACACAGTGTCTCCACCAATCAGTGACATTTTATATTTACTAGCTAGTTCACTCATACCTCGATAAATCTCGAGTAACTCCTCTTCCCCCCATGTTGAAGGAATAGCGATGGATACCAGATAATATGTTGGAATGCCGCCCATAGCCGCTATATCACTAATATTTGCAGCTAATGCTTTATGTCCAATATGAACGGGCATCATAGTCTCTTTTTTAAAATGAACACCTTCAACCATTGTATCTTTACACACAACAGTATCCATTTGTTGTAGAGGACGAATAATGGCAGCATCATCCCCAATGCCTTCAATTACCCTCTCAGATATGAATTGATTTGTAGAAATCTTATTTATAAAGTCAAACTCATCTCGAATTCCCATATCAGCACCACTTTAATAGTTTGTTAACATTAAAAAACCCTTAGAGCATTCCAAGGGTCTATTGTCATTTTCTTATTTTTATGGAAAAAAAGCAAATATATTTAAGTCGAAGTTATTTCTTTTGTAATGAACGATCAATAGCTTGACGAAAAACGGAAACAATATCTTCATCTTTCTCAATCCCTACAGAAATACGAACAAGACCTCTCGTAATTCCTAACTCATCCAGTGACTCTTGAGATAGAGCCCGATGAGAAGTAGCAATGGGATACGAAACTGTTGTTTCAATACCAGCTAAAGTTGGGACAATTTTCACCCATTCAAGTGAACGGAAGAAAGATTCAATATCACACAATGAAGAATCTAATTCAACCGAAACCATGGCACCATTCCCAAGGGGGGATAAACTTTTAGGATAATAAACTTTCTTGACACCTCTATATCCCTCTAGTCCATTTGCAAGTGCCTCTGCATTATGAGCTTGCCTTTCCATACGAATACTCAATGTCTTTAAACCTCGACAGGCTAGCCAACTTTCAAAAGGACTTAAATTTGCACCTAAGTTTACAACCTTTTGATTTACTTTGTCCATTAGTTCTTGACGACCCACAACAACTCCTGCTGTGACATCACTATGACCGCCTATATATTTCGTTGCACTATGAACGACCAAATCAACTCCAACTGTAAGAGGGTTACATAAAAACGGAGTGGCAAATGTATTATCAATAATGGAAATTAAATGATATTCTCTTGCAATTTCCACAACTTGTTCCAAATCTTCTACTCGCAGCAATGGATTCGTTACAGATTCACTATAAATAACTTTCGTATTAGGTCGAATTGCTTTAACAATCCCTTGTTTATCCTTAAACGATACAAATGATGCCTCAATCCCTACCTCCTGAAGCTCTTTTGCAATCAATTGAAAGGTACCGCCATATAAATCATCATTGGCAATGATATGAGCCCCGGTCTGAGCTACAGCAAGAATACTTACAAGTATAGCAGATATTCCAGAGGATGTAGCAACACCAGTGTCACCACCTTCTAAAGCGGCCACTCCTTTACCGAGTTCATCGGTATTTGGATTCCCTACACGTGAATATAAGTAATTTCCTTGACCTTCATAGTATCCTTCTAACTCTTCTAAACTACGAAAGGTAAAGGCACTTGTTTGATAAATCGGGGTAACCTTACTTTGGATCAGTTCTTTTGACTTCTTTGAATAATGAACATTCTTCGTATAAAAGTCCATGGCGCTTCTCCTCACTATCCTATTATACTTTGAACTTTACTCCTCTAAAGGGGGAAAGTCAACAAACAATGAAAGGTGATACTGGCTAGTTAACTTATTATATATTATTGTTTAATAACACGAAAAATGGTTAGCTGATAACAGCTAAACCTTCTTTTCTTTGCTTAGCAACCTTACTCTCACAGGACTTCACAGGACGTGCGTGCCTTTAGATGAAGTTCCCTTTACTCATCAAATTAATTAATAAGTATTATTCGATACAACAAAAAAAGAGCAACTGATTTCTCAGCTACTCTTTCTCTCTTTGCTTGGCAACGTCCTACTCTCACAGGGACAAAGTCCCAACTACCATCGGCGCTGAAGAGCTTAACTTCCGTGTTCGGAATGGGAACGGGTGTGACCTCTTCGCCATCATCACCAAACATATGAAGGATTATTCCTTCAAAACTAGATAACGAATGTATTCATGAAAGTTTTACACTTTTTTATATGGTTAAGTCCTCGACCTATTAGTATCTGTCAGCTCCACGTGTCGCCACGCTTCCACCTCAGACCTATC